>CAZSXH010000033.1:0-8602 GCA_964611015.1 uncultured Muribaculaceae bacterium | reverse complement strand
TTTGCGATAAAGAACTTGATGAATGGTACGAAATTATTAAAAAAGAAAGTAAGGTAAGAGTAGCAATAGTTCATAATAATCTAGAACTTGATCACTATTTAAAAAATAGTCGTGATGTGATTATAAGTTGGGATAATTACATGGTTGATACTCCCGTTATAGATATTGTAAAACTTTATAAAAAAGAATATTTAAATATGGATTTTTCAGAAATGTTAAGTAGATACTTATATCGCTTTCCACTTCTAGATTATGAAAAAAAGTTGCTTTTTATTTTACTTGCTTTACCTCCAGAAATTAAAAAAGAAGACACGGAATTTAAAAGGTGTCAAAGTATGAGCAAAGTACTTGATTACATTTTTAAAACAGAAGAATTAATAAGGCCATATTATTCTGAGCATGAAGAAGAAGAACAAACCAACTTCTAGAAGCAAAACGAATATATTCCATCTAAAAGGTAAAATTAAAGTAATTAAAGTTTGATAAAATATTAATATTGCCAAAATAAAAAGAATAATTATTGTAAACCCATTATGCCTTGGTCCTCCACAATTACAGTTCATGTTATCACCTAATAATAATATATGTATATCAACCTAAGAAGGTTGATTTTTTTTAGATCATTTGTTATTATTTAATAAAGTATAATAAGGAAGATAAGAAGGGATAAAATGAAAAAAAATGGTTTTGCTTTTATTGAAACTGTTATTACTGTTGTTGTTTTATCAGCTTCTTTACTTTTTATTTATAGCTCTTATAGTGCAATTTTAAGCGAAGAAGAAAAACGTATTTATTACGATGATATGGCTCATATTTATATGAATAACTATATTAGAAAATTTTTAGAAGAATATAGCGAAGTTGAAAGTATTAAAAGAAATAATAAAGATAATGTTTATATATTAACTATTGGTTCTGAAACTGATGGATTATTTAATCAATCTGAATTAAATAAAAAGGCAGATTTGTCTTTAAATAATATTTATGATACTTTTCATGTTAATCAAGCTTTGCTTGTAAAAACTAAAACTTTTGATACTTGTATGGATGTTACTATTGCCACTTGTAATACAGCATTAAATAGAGTATCTGTTAATCTAAGAAATTATTTAAATACAATAAGTGATACAAGCTATGATTATTATTTAGTAGTAGAATATTCAGAAAAAGTAATTAATGGCAAAACAGAAAAGTGTACTCCAGAGTTTGATACCTATTGTACGACTTATTATGCTTCAATTGGAATGTAGGTGACTTATGAAAAAGAAAAATGGTTTTATTTCGGTTTCAGTTGTCTATTCGTTCTTTTTAGTATTTCTTACAATGCTAATTTTTTTGGTAAGTAATTTTATTGATAATCGGACACTTTTAAATAGTTTAAAAAAACAAGCCAAGGAAGATATTGCTGATACTAATTTTACAAGATATCTTTTAAATCATCATAAAGATGAGCTAATATATCATAATGAATCTTTAGATGGTGGAGCAAAGGATTTTTCTTATCGTTATATTGGAAGTAATCCTAATAATTATATCTGTCTTTTTGGAACTTGTAATGATGCTAACTTATATCGTATTATTGGTATAATTGATAATAAAGTAAAACTTATAAAAGCTACCAGTGTGGGTAAGCTTTCCTACGATAGTGATACATCAGAAGAAAATTTAACTAATGAATATGAAAGTACATATATATATGAATATTTAAATACGTATTTTAGTTCTAATGAAACATTAAAAAATGTTACTTTAGATAATATTTCTTGGAATATAGGACATATTGCTCCGATGGTAACAGATTATGTTGCCGGTGTTGTTGCTACTTATGATTTTAATAATGATAATACGTTTGATGGCAGTATAGCACTACCTTATATTAGTGATTATATTTATGCAAGTGATCCTAATACATATAACAAACTCGTTCAAGACAATATTAATTGGATGACAGATAATGATGGTATGTGGTTAATTAAGGCAAGTACTTTTGATAATAATACAGCCTTTTTTATAGATGAAAATGGCAGTTTAGATTCTTCTTTGGTTAATGTTTCTAAAGGTGTTCATCCTGTTGTTTTTCTAAGAAGCAATTTAAAATACAAAAAAGGTAATGGTTCAAAAACTGATCCATTTATAGTGGGGTAGAAAATGAAATTAAATAATAAAGGAACTTCTTTAATGGAATTAGTTATAAGCCTTGCTTTAATATCTGTAATTCTTGTATTTATGATGAGGCTTTTAATTGATTTAAATGATGAAGAAACAAATAATGACTTTGCTAAAAGCAATCAAATAAATAGAGCTGAGATTATTAGAATTGTTCAAAATGATTTAGATAATAAAGTAATAAGTAAAATTGAAGATAAATCAGAAGCAGATTTTAATAATGGCCCACAAAATATAAAAATAGAGTTTATATTTAATGATGGTACAAAATCTTTAATAACTGCTAAAAAGAGCTCTTTTGAATATGTAGATTCAAAGGGAAGTAAAAGAGTATGGGAAATGAAAGATTGTAGTATTTATATTAATAAAGCTAATGTTAATTACATTATAGATGATAAAGATAGTATATCTTTAAGAGATACTTTATACACAATACTTATTGATATTGAAATCTATACTGCAAATGATAATAATAAGGAAGGTAATAATAACACACTGGATGATATTGTTATTTCTTATATTGGAAAACTAGATGACTTGGAAGAAGATTTTGACTTATCACAAATTGATTGCATAGGAACATATTGTTAAAAAAAGAGCAATTATAGTTTGATAAATTCTTCCTTTTAAAAAATATTTATATTCGAGGCACCCATCATCTAAAATGCATTTTACTTGAGTATGAATTGAAAAGCCACCGAAGGAGATAAAAATAATAGCAATTAATTCTTTTCCAATGATATTTAATCCAATTAAGCTATTTAATCCTTGAGTAACTTCTAAAATCCCTCGAAAAAATATTTTTAGATAAAATGGAAGATTAAAAGTATTGATTATAATATTAGTTATAATTAAATAAAATGTAATAGAACCAAGAACCATAGTAACTGTAGTAATAGCATATTTAATGGATGAAGAGATATTTACGTTTTTTAAGGTTAGATTAAGTTTGACTTTTTCTAACTTTTTTTTATTTAAAAGATATATAATTATATTACTTAAATAATGAATGATCATAAGTTTAATTGTGATAACATTAGAATTAAATATGCTATTTAAAATTGTGTATAAAAATAAAGGATTACAAAAGTAAGTAAATAATAATAGAGTATTACCATAGTTTTTAGATATTTGATTTTCACTTACCATTTTTTGAGTAATATAAGCTGATGTTGGAGTACCACTAAGTAAAGACATTATAAAAACATAAGAACTAGGATTTTTAAAATAGGATGAAAAATTACAACTAACTAAAATATCATTTAATATAATCATTATAAAAAGATAAGGAAACACTTTTTTTAACCAAATATCTACAGCAAAAAGAGTACTATCTAAAACAATAGAATAATTTTTGAAAATTAAAAAAATAAATAAAAGAGCTGTCAAATTGATAATGTTTCTTTTCATAATATATTCCTTTTTTGCTATAATTATAGAAGGTGATGTCATTTTGATTACTAAATTATATGAAAGCATTAAAAAATTTATTTTGGAATATTATGCAACTTTAATCACAATTCTAATTATTGCTTTTGTCTGCTTTTATGAATTTCCTTATGTTGTATATACTCCCGGAGGAATTGTTTCATTAGAAAGTAGAATTGAAGTTGAAAATGGTTATAAAGCCAAAGGATCATTTAATATGAGTTATGTAACCAGGAGAAATGGAAAGCTTCCTGTTATCCTACTTTCATATATTATTCCTAATTGGGATTTGGTAAGTAAAAATGAAGTGACAATTGATGATGAAACAATTAATGATATGTTAAAATTAGAAAAACTACAGATGACTTCATCGGTAGATAATGCTACAATAGTAGCTTATAACAAGGCTTTTAAAAAAATTGAGATAACCAAAAATATAAATACTATTTTTCATATAGATGATTCTGCTAAAACGAATTTAGAATTATTTGATGAAATCATTAGTGCTGATGGAAAAACAGTTAAAACTATTGAAGAGTTAAGAGAAATAATTGCTTTAAGAACTGAAGGGGATACTATTGATTTAAAAGTAAATAGAGATGGTAAAATGGTTGATTGCTATGCTAAAATCTATCGTGTTGAAGATAGTTTAAAAATTGGTATTGCATCAATTACTACATATGATTATAATACTGATCCTAAAATAACAGTAAAAACCAAATCAAATGAATCAGGATCAAGTGGAGGACTTATGTTAAGTCTTGCAATTTATAATAGTTTAGTAGAAGAAGATATAACTGGTGGTAAGAAGATTGTAGGAACAGGAACGATTGATGTAAATGGTAATGTTGGGGAAATAGATGGAGTTAAGTATAAATTACTTGGTGCTAAAAAAAGCAAAGCAGATATATTCTTGTGCCCTGAAGGCAATTATGAAGAAGCCCAAAGTGTTGTTTTAGAATATAACTTAGATATCAAAGTAAAAGCAGTAGCAACATTTGATGAAGCGTTAGATTATTTAAAAAATATAACCTCTTAATGAGGTTTTTTTGTTTTTAAGAAGTAAATGGGAGCAAAAAAGGAAATATATAATAGTGAAAGGAGAAAATATGAAGTTTTTAAATGATAAGAGAATAATAATTGGGGTTATCAGTGGACTATTAGTAATTGTTGCTTTAAGCGTTAGTTTGTTTTTTAACTTTTATCATGATAAAAACGAAATAAAAAGTGAAGATCTAAAGCTTAGTTTGGTGGAAGATGAAAAAAGTAATGAAGATATTAATAAAGAAGTGTGGTATGTGGAAGTTAAAGGGGCAGTAAAAAAACCAGGAGTATATGAAGTAACAAGCGAAAATATAATAAATGATGTAATTAAGAAGGCTGGAGGATTTAAAAGTAATGCCTATAGTAATAATATTAATTTAAGCAAAAAAGTTAGCAATGAAATGGTGATTTATGTATATACCAAAAGTGGCTATAAAAAGAAAAATGAAGTAAGCTTAGATGAATGTGTTTGTAATAATTATGATTTGAGTAATTGCTTAGATTCAAATACAAGTATTATTGTAAGTAATAATTCTAGTAATAATGATAAAGTTGAAAGCAATAATGATATAGAAGATAATAATCAAATTAATATTAATACTGCGAGTTTAAGTGAACTTGCAAATTTACCAGGACTTGGAGAAAGCAAAGCTCAAGCTATAATAGATTATCGAAATCAAAATGGTAATTTTAAATCAATCGAAGAAATAAAAAATGTCAGTGGAATAGGGGAAAAGACCTATGAAAAATTTAAAGGACTTATTATGGTTTAATAAATGGTTCTTTTTGGCATTTGCTTTTATTGCCCTATATACTTTTTTGTTTACTAAAGTTTTTACATATGAATCTAGTTATCAGAAAAACGATACGATAATAAATGGAAAAGTAACTTATCTAAGTATTAATGGCAATAAATTGACTTTAAATGTTAAAGGCAAAGAAAATATAATTGCCAATTATTATATTAAAGAAGAAGATGAAATAAAAAAGATTTTAGAAGATGTTAGTCTTGGAGATGCCATAACCCTTCAAGGAAACTTGGTAGAACCTAGTAATAATACTATTCCCAATACCTTTAATTATAAAAATTATTTATATAACAAAAAAATATATTATACTTTTAATGCAGAATCTTTTAAGATAAAAAATAATCATAATCCATTTTATAAATTAAAAGATTTTATTTTAAAAAGAGCGTATAAAATGCCTAATAAAGAATTTTTTTTAACATTTATTATGGGAGATAAATCTCTTCTTGATAGTGATACATATAATGGCTTTCAAACCAATGGAGTAAGTCATCTTCTAGCGGTATCTGGAATGCATATTAGCGTTTTATTATATGTTATTCTTGCATTAACTAAAAACAGAGAGGAAAAAACAAGATTTATAATATCAATTATATTTCTTGGCTTTTTTCTTTTTCTAACTAACTTTGCTGCATCCTTGCTTAGAGCTGTAATATTTTTTGCATTAAATAAAGCTAATAAATTTTTTGATTGGCATTTAAGTAATCTTCATTTGCTTTTTATTACTGCCTTTATAATTTTAATTTATAATCCCTTTATGATTTATGATTTGGGTTTTATATATTCTTTTGTAGTATGTTTTGGTATTATGTATTATCAAGATAGGATAACAGGAAATTACATATCCAGTTTGCTAAAACTAAGTCTTATTACGTTTTTGTTTTCAATGCCAATTTCACTTTTAGTTAATTATGAAATAAACCTAACATCTATTGTTAATAATCTATTATTCGTGCCTTTGGTATCTTTTTTGATATATCCATTATCATTAATTACTTTTATATTACCATTTTTAAATCCTATATTATCATTTTTTCTTAAAATTATGTCTTTATTAGGTGATTTTTGTAAATCTATGAGCTTAACCTTAAATGTTTCTAAAATGCCTTTTATATTAATAATGTTATTTTATGTTTTTTTACTGCTCGGAAAATTTAAAAAGAAATTTTTTGTTGTTTTAATCGTAATTATTTTAACTGCCAAAGTATTACCTAAGTTTAATTCTAATTCTTATGTTTATTATCTAGACATTGGACAAGGAGACTGTAGCGTATTAATTAGTGCTTACCAAAAAGAAGTAATAGTAATTGATACCGGAGGAAAAATAGAATATCAAAAAGAAGAGTGGGAAAAAACAAGTAAAAGCTATAATTTAAGTGATAATACTATAACTTTTTTAAAAAGCAAAGGAATTACTAAGATTGATTATCTTATTTTAAGTCATGGAGATGCTGATCATGCCAAAGAAGCAATAAATTTAATTAAAAATATTAAAGTAAGAAATGTTTTGTTTAATAATGATAGTTTTAATAATTTAGAAAATAAAATAATTAATATATTAAAAGAAAAAAGAATTAGTTATTTTAAAGGTATCGCAGAAATAGATTTTGATAATAGCAAATTATATTTTTTAGAAACGAAAGAATATGATAATGAAAATGATAATTCGATAGTAACTTATTTAAATTTAAAACAATATAAATTTTTGTTTATGGGAGATGCTGGAGTAAATAAAGAGAAAGATTTAATAAATAAATATAATTTAAAAGATATAGACTTTTTAAAAGTAGGTCATCATGGTTCTGATACAAGTAGTAGTCAAATATTTATAGATAAAATAAGACCTAAATATAGTTTAATATCAGTAGGAAAAAACAATAGATATAATCATCCAAAAGAATCAGTTTTAGATATTTTAAAAAATAGTAAAGTATATAGAACAGATCAAGATGGAAGTGTAGAAATCATATTAAATAAAAATGGATTTAAGATTAATACTTATAATCCTTAAAAACAAAACAATGAATTTTGTAGGATAAATGACTATAACAAATAAAGCAAAAAGCATAAAGTATATTACCATTATATAATGTTTAAATAAAAGGGAAGGAAGCTTCCTTTTTGATTGAAGTAATTTATAAATTTTGTTAAAATAATTATGGGGATAGTTATGAATACATATTTAATTAGTGCTGAAAGTTATCATATAATTAATGAAGAATTAAATAAAATAACAAAGAAAGAATATATTCTTTTTAATATGAACAAAATTTCTATAGATGAAGTAATAGCAGAAGCTAGTTACTTTTCTTTAGATGATAATAAAAAGTATTTAGTAGTAAATAATGCTGATTTTTTTGGATCAGGAAAGATAAATGAAGAAGATACGGAAAAAATAATTAAATATATTGAAAATCCTAATCCCAGTACTGTTTTGATTTTTACTACGCAAGAAAGTATTGATTCAAGAAAAAAAGTAGTAAAAAGCATAAAGAATAATGGTAATGTTATAAATATTTCTAAAATGGATAAAAAAGGAATTAATAATTATCTGACTAAGTATTTAAAAGAAAAGGGATTTAAGGCTGATTATCAAACTATTAATTTTATTATGGATAATTCTTATTCCAATTTAGATATCATGATTAATGATTTAGATAAGATAATGATTTATTATAATAAGCCTTGTCAAATAGAATATGATGATGTTAAAAAAATAGTGGGAGAGCAAATTGAAAGTAATAACTTTAAATTTGTTAATGCTGTTATTGATAAAGACTTAAAGAGTGCATTAAAGATATTAAAAGATCTAAAAACTTATAAAGTAGAGACTACCAGTTTAGTATTACTTTTAGCACGTGAATACCGTCTTATGTATTATGTTAAAACTTTAAATAATAAAATGAGCTTAAGTGATTTAATGAGTTATTTAAAACTTGCTGATTGGCAAATAAATAAGTTATATACAAATAGCTCAAAATTTACGCAAGAGGAGCTTTTAAATAATTTGGTAAATCTATGTAATATTGATCTTAATATAAAAAAGGGAATATGGGATAAAGATATTGCTCTTCATGGTTTTTTACTTGATGCTTGTAGCCCCATTCGATGCAGGGGCAGTCTCGAAGACAACTCCTCTTACGATTGCTTCCGGG
>CAZSXH010000032.1:0-8692 GCA_964611015.1 uncultured Muribaculaceae bacterium | reverse complement strand
ACCTTTTTATCGTATTGTTGCTGCTGATTCAAGATTTCCAAGAGATGGTAGATTTATTGAAACTGTAGGTACATATAATCCAATTACAAATCCTGCAGAAGTAAAAATCGATAAAGAAGTTGCTTTAAAGTGGCTTTCAAATGGAGCACAACCTACAGATACTGTTAAAACACTTCTTAAAAACGAAGGTATTTTAGCAGAATTTGCTGCAAGTAAAGTTAAAACTGCAAAAAAGGGTAAATAATTATGAATATTGTAGAATATACTGATTATTTAGTAAAAAGTTTAGTAAATGATCCTGAACTAGTAAAAGTTGATTCTTTTGATTCAGATGAAAATACTAAAATAATTGAAATTGTTGTTCCAGAAGACCAAATGAAATATGTAATAGGAAAAAGTGGTAAAAATGCATCTGCACTTAGAACTTTAGTAAATGCCTATGCTTATGTTCATGGAATGAAAAAAGTAAAAATTAATATTGATGCTTATTAATATTAAAAAGCAGGGGATTTAAATGGTTTATTTTGAAACAAGAAAATATAAAGATAAAGAAGCAATGCAAATAGTTGGAGCTTTTTTAGCTCAAATTACAGATAGTGTTGATAGAGAAATAAAAAAGAGTAATGGTGAATATATCTCAGAAGGAAGTTACTTTTATCATGGTGAAAGACTTAAGGTTATGAGTATAATTCCCTATCTTCAATTTAATGAATTATTTCGTTTAGCTTTAGTAGCAAATGGTTTTGATATTAAAAACTTTGAATATGTTAGTAATAAACATTTTCATGGATTTCTTATAAAGTATTCTTTAGCTACAATAGAAGAAGAAATAACTCGTTAGTCAATATTTTTATTTTTTATAAATTCAGTGAGCATTTTTGTAAGTGCTCTTTTTTCTATTCTTGATACATAACTTCGAGAAATATTTAATTCATCTGCGATTTCTTTTTGGGTCATGTCTTTTGTATTAAATAAGCCATATCTTTTTTTGATAATTTCTTTTTCTCTTTCATTTAAAAGTCTTAAATATTTTTGTAATAATTCGATATTGTTTTTTAAATCAAGTGATTCAAAAAGATCAGTATCTTTATCTTTAATAACATCAATTAAATTAATTTCATTTCCTTCTTTATCATGCCCAATAGTATCATTTAAGCTGATTGTAGGACCAGTCTTTTTTTGAGCTCTAAAATGCATAAGAATTTCATTTTGAATACATCGAGCGGCGTAAGTGGTTATTTTTGTGCTCTTGTCATTTTTATAAGTATCAATCCCTTTAATAAGTCCAATAGTACCAATACTGATTAAATCATCTGTATCATTTTCTTTTGAATCAAATTTTTTAACAATATGAGCTACTAATCTTAGATTGTGTTCAATGAGTTTGTTACGTGCTTCTTTTGAACCATTAAACATATCATCAATACATTTTTCTTCCTCTTCGGGGCTTAATGGATCAGGAAATACATTGTTAGAATATGATCCCGTAAAAAATAGCATGTCTTTAATAAGACTTAATAAATTTAAAAACATAAAATACCTCTTTTAATATATTCTATTTTAGTTAATATTATTTATGATGTAATAAAAGATAAATGTTTAATTTATCGTTATTATGTGGTAAAATAAAAGCAAGAAGGTATTTAGCACATGAGAGTAATCGATACATACATAAAATATTGTCCTGATAAAGAAAAAATAGCTGGTATGGCTGCCAAAGACATAGCTATTTTGCTTGAAAAAGAATGGGAAGAAGAAAAGTTTGATTGGTTAATTAAATATATTAAAAATGAATTTACAAAAAAATCATTCTCATTAGAATCGCTAGGAGAAATGCTTTTAGATTTATCCTTAGTTTTAAATCCAGAAAAATTTGATAAAATAATATCTGAATGTCCAGAATTTGAAGAATACCTAGAAAAACTTTTGAGTAAAAGTCAAAAACATACAGAAAGAGATATAGAACGTATAGGTGGAGCAAATGGCGGCTCTATATTACTTGCTTATGCAATTTTAACTGCTCGTGTTGAGGAAGAAGAAGAAAAAGATTATGAATCATATGTTGGTAGCAGTGATAAAATGTATATCAATCAAGCTCGCGAAATACCTATAATTTCTAGAGAAGAAATTGTTGAATATTATAATAAAATTGCGGAATACAAAAAATTATTAGAAGCTGAAACAAATGAAGAATTAATTAAAAAATATGAGGGTAAAATTGTTTATTATCGTAACTTAATAGTCGAAGGAAATCTTCCTTTAGTAATCAGTATAGCTAAAAGACGTGTAGGTAGAGGACTTTCTTTTTTGGATTTAATTCAAGAAGGAAATATTGGTTTAATAAAAGCTGCTGAAATATTTGATGTAAATAGAGGAACTGCCTTTTCAACTGTTGCTACATGGTGGATAATGCAGGCGATTGAAAGAGCAATAGCTGATCAATCAAGAACAATAAGAATACCTGTTCATATATATGAAAAATTAGGAAAAGTATTAAGAGCCCAAAAAAAGATAGAGATGGATTTAGGTTATGAACCAACTGCAGAAGATATTGCTGAAGAATTAAAATGGCCACTAAAAGTAGTAAAAAATACATTAAGTTTAATTGAACAACCGGTTTCTTTAGAGACTCCAATTGGTGTTGAAGATGATGATGGTAAATTAAAGGACTTTGTTCCAGGAGAATCAAACACAGAAGAAGAAGCTTTAAAAGCATTTGCTAAAATGGACGTGGAGAAATATTTATCTTGCCTTAAAAAACGTGAAGAAGATGTAATTAGATATCGCTTTGGTATACCTATTGATAAAAACGATACTGAGCATGTCGGTGAAAAAACGCTAGAAGAAGTGGGACAAATATTTAAACTTACGAGAGAAAGAGTTAGACAAATAGAAGCTAAAGCTTTAAAGAAACTTATAATTGCTGCAAAAGCTCCACTTACTGAAAGTAGAGAAAGAAAAATATACATTGAAAGATATCACGGATATACTTTAAAAAAAATTTTGGAATGTAATGATAGTGAGTACGAAGAGTTTTTAAAAAGAGTTAAAAAAATGGATAAAAATGCGGAAGATCTTTATCCGACATTACAAGAATATTTTGATAAAGATTTAAGTGATGCATTCAATATGTATTTATATAAAAAGGGTGAGTCACTAATATTTAGAAAATATATTGAAAAATGTTTTGGTATTGTAAGAAGTATTAGAAGAGAACAAGATAAGTCTTCAACTATATCTCCAAGTTTTGAAAAAGAACTTTCTGAGTTAGTTAAAAAGGATTCATTTCAATACGATGGCATGACTCTTCAAAAAATATTAAATTGTACTGAAGAAGAATGGGAAAAACTTAAAAGTAGATTCGCTGAAAATGAATTGTTTTTGAAAGGATTACAAGATTTTTTTGGTGAAAGATTAGAAGATCCAGTTGTTTATGAGAATGTCAAACGAAGAGGTTATACAAGAAGATTTGCAGGTTATATTAAACAAACAAAAAAAATGCTTAGAGAAGTTCGTGGTATTTATGCTGTTAAAAATAATAGTTACTTATCAAAATATAATGGTAAAACTGCAAGTGAAATCTTAGGAGAAGGAAGAATTGCTTATTTAAAAAGCTATGTTTTAAGACTACCTAATTCTAAAAGATCAAAAGTTTTGGTTAAAGCTTTTGGTGAAGATTGTGATAAATCTTTAGTTTTAGAAAGATTAAGCTATGATGAAAGAAATACTTTAAGTTTGCTTATAAAACAATTTAAATCTCAAAGTGTAAAATCTTTAGCTGCTTCAAAAACGAAGACAGCAGCTTCTAGTATGGCGAAAAAAGAAAAAGAACCTAAAAGAGAACCTTTAATGTCAAAACCAAAGAAGGCTCAGATTGTAAGTGAAGCTTTTGTTCCTACTAGACAAACTCCAGTTAGAAGAGAAAGTATGGTTATTGATGTTCCGGAAGAACTTTTTGTTGAAAAACCAGTAGAAAAACCAAAGGTAAAAAGAAAAATGCCGAGAAAAAATGGTCCTGTTGTAATAGTTCAAGAAGGAACAAAAGGTGTTATTAAAGAGGAAGAATCCCAAAAAAGAAGAATATATGCTAATCCTCCAATATGTGAATATGAAGGAAAAACACTATCAGAAATAACAGGTATGTCACCAAGGACTCTAAAAGCAATTGTAGGAAGAAAACATAAGAATGGGGTATCATATAAAACACTTATTAATTTGTTTGGAGAAGACTTAAGTAAGCCATTTAGTAAAAGAAATTTAGGAGTATCTTTGTCTGATTTTAAGCAAATAATAAGCCATATTAAAAACAATAACACAAAAAAATTAGGGAAAATGCAAGAATATGAAGGAAAAACCTTATCAGAAATAACAGGTATTTCCACAAATAGATTAAAAGCAATTGTAAGAAGAAAGCATAGGAATAGTGAAACATATAAAACATTAATTGAAATGTTTGGTGAAAATCTAAATGGAACTTTTGAAATCAAAAGATTAAAGATAACTAGTGTTAAATTTTTAAATATGCTATATCGTCTTTCTCAAATTGAAAGTAAGGTTTCAAATCAAGCAGCTAAAAAAGGTAAAAAGGCAAAAAAATACATTGGTAAAACTTTAGCAGAGATTACTAATAGGACTTCAGCTGAACTATATATTCTTTTAAATCGAATGAATTCTAACTGTGATTCTTATAAAATTTTAGTTAAATTATTTGGCAGCAAATTTGATAAACCTCTTGATGATGTAAAAAACATTACTGATGAAGATTATGTTACTGTAGTGAAAACAATAACACGTCTAAGATCAGCAAGGATTGAAGATAAGAGAAAAGAATCTACAAGATTTTTTAATAAAACTATGTTTGAATATGCTGGGGTTTCAGAAAAAGTATTTAGAAAAGTGGAAAAAGAATTAGATAAATCTAGTGTAGAATATCAATTATTAATAAAAGCATATGGCAAAAGTATAGACCAAGTATTTAGTGAAACTTTAAGTGAAATAGAAATGTATCAATTAGATTGTTATTTGGCTAAGATTAAAAACAGAAGCAGAGAATTAAAACCAGGGAACTATAGCTATGATGGTAAGACATTAATGGAAGTTTTAGGAACTTCTCATGATAAAATCCTGGCAGCAATGGAACAAATGTCGTCTCATAAAAAACCATGTAATAGATTACGTATTGCTTTTGGTGATGATTTAGATTTAGTATATCGCGAAGAAGAACTAAAAAAAGAAAAAATTGTTTCAGTTGCTACAGATGTGCATTATTTGAGAAAACAAATTGAACTTTTAAGTGAAAATTTTATGAATGTTGATGAAGAACTGCTAATTCCTGAAGATATAGTAACTGTTGAAACAAGTCTAAAACATCCAATTTTTAAAAAGTTGGTGGCAATGTTACCACCAGAATATCGATTCGTAACAGAGTTTTATCTTGGATTATATGATGGACTTATGTATTCCAAAGAAAGTATAGCTAAAATATTTGGTGCTGATCCAATAGAAATAGATACTAAATGTGAAAAGGGAGTACTTTTATTTACTACCATAATTCAAAAGAATTTAGTTAATAAACCAAAAGCATTTAAAGAACAAGCGCAAATATTACTTGCTAGACAAAAAAATGAAAGTAGGTGATTAAATGACAAAGAAATTAATTTTAGTTGATGGTAATAACTTGATGTTTCGTAGTTACTATGCGACAGCTTATAGTGGAAATATGATGAAAAATTCTAAAGGTCTTCCTACAAATGCATTGTTTGGATTTGTATCAATGATGAATAAAATAATTCATGAGGAAAATCCCGAATATATTGCAGTAGCTTTTGATATAGGAAAAAACTTTCGTAAAGAAGAATATGACTTTTATAAAGAAGGAAGAATTGAAACTCCTAAAGAATTATTAGAACAAATGCCAATAGCTAGAGATATTTTAGATAAAATGGGCATTAGACATTTTGAACTAGCTCCGTATGAAGCGGATGACATTATTGGAACTATTGCTAAAATGACTGAAGCGGATAAAGATTTTGCCAGTCTAATTGTTTCAAGTGATAAGGATTTACTACAACTTATTACTGATGAAACTGAAATGAAATTATTAAAGCAAACAGATTATATTAGATATAATCATGAAAAATTTGTGAGTGATTATGGTATAGAACCAATTAGAATGATCGATTTAAAAGCATTAATGGGAGATGCTTCAGATAATATTCCAGGAGTAAAAGGAATCGGAGAAAAAACCGCATTAAAGCTTTTACAAGAATATGTTTCTTTAGAAAACTTATATGATCACTTAGATGAGATAAAAGGTAAGACAAAAGAAAAACTAGAGCAAGATAAAGAAATGGCTTTTATTAGTAAAAAGATTGCAACAATTTATAAAGATGTGCCATTAAATATTTCTTTGGAAGATTTAAAATATAATCCAGATGATAATAGTGGTTTAATAGACCTTTTTAAAGAACTAGAATTCTTTTCGTTTTTAAAGAATATGGAAGTAAGTGTTAAAGAAGAAAAACTAGAGTATAAAGAAATAAATGATGTAAAAGAACTTAATTTAAGTGATGAAATATCCTTATATTTAGAGTTAGATGATACCAATTATCATATAGCAAATATAGTTGGAATGGCTTTAACTGATAGTAATAATAGTTATTATATTAAGAAAGAATTAGTAATAGAAACTCTTAAAAGCATTACTTCTAAAAATATTATAACTTATGATGCTAAAAAAGTAATTTGTAATACAAAAGTTAATTTAAACTTTTCTAGTGATTTGATGATTGCTGCGTATTTACTTCAATATAATATAAAAGATGATATTGCATATCTTGCTAATCAGTTTAACTATGATATTGAATACTATGATGTCTTAAAAAAAGATAAGTTTAGTTCTTCTAATACAAAAGATGAAATAGTAAAAAGAAGTAAATTTATTTATGATTACAAAGATGATTTTAAGAAAAAGTTAGAAGAAAATAATTGTAACGATTTATACTATAATATTGAAATGCCTTTATTATATGTACTTGCTGAAATGGAACAAGAAGGTATCATTTGCAAAAGTGAAGTATTAAAAGGCATGAAAGAAGAGATTGATGTTAAACTTGAATTGTTAACTCGTGATATTTATAATTTAGCAGGAGTTGAATTTAATATAGGTAGTCCTAGACAACTAGGAGAAGTTCTTTTTGAAAAACTTCAAATTGCTAAGGGAACTAAAAATAAAACAGGATATAAAACCGATGTTAAGGTTTTAGAAAAACTAGTAGATAAACATCCTATTGTGGAAAAGATTTTAGAATATCGTAATCTTGCTAAGCTAAATAGCACATATATTGAAGGCTTAGAAAATTATATTTTAGAGGATGGAAAAATTCATACTATTTATAAACAAACTTTAACTCGAACAGGAAGACTTTCATCTACTGATCCTAATTTACAAAACATTCCTGTTAGGGAAGAACTGGGAAGAAAAATCAGAAAAGCATTTGTGCCAGAAAATGATTGCTTCTTAAGTGCAGATTACTCTCAAGTAGAACTTCGAGTTATGGCTCATTTATCCAAATGTCCAACTTTAATTGATGCTTTTAAGAAAGATGCTGATATTCATACTCGAGTAGCAAGTGAAATTCATGGTATAAGTGAAGATTTAGTTACTAAAAATATGAGAAGGACAGCAAAAGCTGTAATCTTTGGGATTATTTATGGTATAAGTGGCTTTGGTTTAGGAGAAAACTTACATATTTCAAAAATAGAAGCTGATAAGTTTATTGAGAAATTCCATGTGTTATATCCAGAAGTTAAAGCTTACACTGATGAAAAAATTAAAGAAGCATATGATACGGGTGCAGTTACCACTTTATTCGGACGTAAAAGAGTAATTGAAGAAATAAAAAATACCAATTATATGATTCGTCAGATGGGTGAGAGAATGGCTATGAATACACCAATTCAAGGAACAAGTGCAGATATAATGAAAATAGCTATGATAAAAGTTCAAGAAAGATTTAAAAAAGAAAATATTGAAAGTAAGATGCTTCTTCAAGTTCATGATGAAATAATCGTTGATTGTAAGAATAGTGAACTTGATAAAATAAAGAAAATTGTTAAAGAAGAAATGGAAAACGTCTATAAATTAGATGTGCCATTAAAAGTAGAGATAGATACCGGTATCAACTGGTATGAAGCAAAATAAGGAAGTGATAATATGCCAGAAATCGCAGAAGTAGAAACAGTTAGAAACACCTTAAAAAGAATGGTGTTAAATAAAGAAATTGCAAAAGTTAAGATTAATTATCCGAGGATGATAGAAAGTAATCTGGAAGAATTTGAAAAGATTTTAGTTGGAAGAAAGATAGTAAACATCTTAAGAATTGGGAAATGGCTAATGTTTGATTTGCAAGATTATTATTTATTAAGCCATTTAAGAATGGAAGGGAAATTTTTTGTTAAAGATTCTAAAGAAAAAGTAGAAAAACATGAGCATGTTATTATAACTTTTACCGATAAAACAGATTTTAGATATCATGATACTCGTAAATTTTGTAGAATGAATCTTGTTAAAAAAGAAGAACTTAATAAAGTTGAAGCTATTAAAAAACAAGGAATTGAACCAATTGATGATAAACTTACATCAGAATATTTATTAGAAAAATTTAAAGGTAAAACTGGTCCAATTAAAAAC
>CAZSXH010000031.1:0-8888 GCA_964611015.1 uncultured Muribaculaceae bacterium | reverse complement strand
GGTCGTATTATTAAAGAAGGCGTAAATGTTGCTATTATTGGTAAACCAAATGTAGGTAAGAGTAGTATATTAAATCATTTATTAGATGAAGAAAAAGCAATTGTTACAAATATTCCTGGAACAACTAGAGATATAGTTGAAGGAAGTATTACTTTAAATGGTGTTCAAATTAATTTTATTGATACCGCAGGAATTAGAGAAACTCTAGATGTTGTAGAAAAAATTGGTGTTGATAAAAGTATTAAAACCGCTTCAAATGCTGATGTAGTTTTGCTTGTTATTAGTAATGAAATAGGGTTAAGTGAAGAAGAAATTAATCTTTTTGATGAATATAATAAAGATAATTTAATTGTTTTTATTAATAAAGATGATTTAAATGGAAATCTAGTTTTACCGGATAAAATAAAAGAAAAAGCAATAAAAGGAAATACTTTATCTTTAAATGGATTAGATAACTTAAAAGAAGCAATAAAAGAAACATTAGAGTTAGATAATATCGTTAATAAAGATATGAGTTACTTATCAAATGTCCGTCAGATAGATTTAGTAAATAAAGCAAGTGTTGCATTAAAGAATGCAAAAGATAATCTAAATAAGGGATATTCAGTTGATGTTATAGAGATTGATCTAAAAAGCGCTTGGGATTATCTTGGAGAAATTATGGGAGATGCTTATCAAGATGAATTAGTTGATGAAATCTTTAGTAATTTCTGTTTAGGAAAGTAGTGAATAGTATGTATGATATTATAGTAGTAGGTGGAGGACATGCTGGAATAGAAGCAAGTCATATTGCTGCCAAATTAGGAAAAAATACGTTACTTGTAACTGGAAATATCAAAAATATTGGAGATATGCCTTGTAATCCTTCAATCGGTGGCACAGCTAAAGGTATTATTGTAAGAGAGGTTGATGCTCTTGGTGGATTAATGGGAGTTGTGGCAGATAAATCCCATATTCAAATAAAAATGCTTAATAATTCAAAAGGACCAGCGGTAAGATCTTTGCGTGCTCAAGCAGATAAAATAACTTATCCAAAAAACATGCAAGAAATTCTTCTAAATACTAAAAATTTAACTATTAAAGAGACTTTAATTGAAGATTTAATTATTGAAGATAATAAAGTAAAGGGAGTTATAACTGAAACTGGCGAAAAAATTGAAGGGAAAACAGTAATTCTTACAACAGGTACTTATTTAAAAGGAAATATTTTAATTGGAAGTGAAAATACTCCTGGAGGACCTCATGGAGAAAAACGCAGTAATTATTTATCTGATCGTTTAAAAGCAAATGGTTTAAATATAATAAGATTAAAAACTGGTACTCCTCAAAGAATAAAGAAAGATTCAATTGATTTTTCTAAGTTACATGCTGAAAAAGGGGATAGTACTTATTGGACATTTAGCAATGACTTCGAACCTTGTTATGATATATCAAAGCAAGAAGATTGTTATTTAGTATACACTAATGAATTAACTCATCAAATAATTCGAGATAATTTAGAAAAATCAGCAATGTATGGAGGGTATGCTACTGGAGTAGGGCCAAGATATTGTCCATCTATTGAGGATAAAATAGTTAGATTTGCTGATAAAGAACGTCATCAATTATTTTTAGAACCAGAAAGTTTATATTATGATGAATGGTATTTACAAGGATTTTCTACAAGTATGCCAAGAGATGTTCAAGAAAAAATGGTTCATAGTCTAGAAGGGCTAGAAAATGCAGTCATTTCAAAATATGCATATGCAATTGAATATGATGCAATAGATCCATTACAAATAAAGCCATCTTTAGAAAACAAAGTATTAGAAAATCTTTTTACTGCAGGTCAAATTAATGGCACAAGTGGTTACGAAGAAGCTGCAGGACAAGGAATTATCGCAGGAATTAATGCTTCTTTAAAAATCGATCAAAAAGAACCTTTGATATTAAAAAGAAATGATGCTTATATCGGCGTATTAATTGATGATTTAGTAACAAAGGGAACCATTGAACCTTATAGAATGCTTACAAGTAGGGCAGAGTTTAGATTATTACTACGTCATGACAATGCGGATTTAAGGCTAAGAGGCTATGCCCATGATATTGGAACAATTAGCGATGAACAGTATGAAAAACTATTAAAAAAAGAAAAAGATATTGCTAATTTAACTGAATACTTAAAAAATAATAATTTACATATAAATGAAGAAGTAAAAGAAATTTTTAAGAATAATAACATTAATTTACCGCAAAGTAATTTAAGTTATTATGATTTATTAAAAAGACCTGAAGTTAACTTTGAATTTATAAAAAACTTTATTGAACTAGATTATGAAAAAGAAGTAATTGAACAAGTTGAAATAATGGCAAAATATGAAGGATATATCAAAAAAGCCTATAAAGAAGCTGAAAAATTAAAAAAATTAGAAGATAAACAAATTCCAGAAGATATAGATTATAAGATGGTAAGAAATTTAGCAAGTGAAGCAAGACAAAAGCTAGAAAAAGTAAGACCAAAAACTATAGCGCAAGCTGCCAGAATTAGTGGGGTAAATCCAGTAGATATATCAGTACTAAGTGTTTATTTAAAGAAGGAATATAACAAATGAATTTAGATGAATTTAAACAAGAAATTAGTAAGCTTGGTATTAAAGCAAGTGAAGAAAAATTAGAAAAACTAAAAACTTATGCTGATTATTTATTAGAGTATAATGAACATACAAATCTAACTGCAATTAGAAATGTTGAAGATGTATATTTAAAACATTTTTATGATTCACTAACACTAGTTAAAGTGATTGATTTAGAACAAGAAGAAACTTTACTTGATATAGGATCTGGAGCAGGATTTCCAGGAATGGTTCTAAAAATATTTTTTCCCAATCTTCACGTAACTTTAATTGATAGTAATAATAAAAAAACAACATTTTTAAAAAATCTTAAAGAAAAACTAGGTGTTGATAACTGTGAGATTATTAACGATCGAATTGAAAATATAACTTCATCAAGAATAAATTCTTATGATATAGTTACTGCTCGTGCAGTTACTAACATGCCTGTTTTAACAGAACTTGCAATGCCTTTAGTAAAATTAAATAAATATTTTATAGCCATGAAAGGAAGCAATGCTGAAGAAATTGATAATTGTAGTTATGCTATAGAAAAGTTAAATGGAAAAATAGAAAAGATAGAAAAGTTTGAACTTCTTAGCGCAGGTGTAAGGACATTAATTAAGGTAAAAAAATTAAAAGAAACAGATATTAATAGTCTAAGAGCATATGAAAAAATAATAAAAAAGCCTCTAATTAAATAGAAGCTTTTTTAATTACTAGCAAAAATATCAAAAAGAGATTGCAAAAAATGTCTAAATAAGATAAAATTATATAAGATAAAGGGTTGATTTTTGTGAACAATGCGCAAACAGAAAATGCTATTTTACAAGTACCAATTGAAGATATAATTCCCAATCGTTTTCAACCACGATTGGCTTTTGATGATGCTTCATTGCAAGACTTAGCATCTTCAATAAAACAACATGGAATTATTCAACCGTTAGTATTAAGAAAATTAAATGATAAATATGAAATAATTGCTGGTGAAAGAAGATATAAAGCAGCACGTTTAGCAGGCCTTGCATCTGTACCTGCTGTTATAACATCAATGGATGATAATACATCTGCAGAAGTAGCAATAGTTGAAAATGTTCAAAGAAAAGATTTAACTTCAATAGAAGAAGCAAAATCTTATCAAGCACTACTTGATAAAGGATACATGACACAAGAAGAACTAGCAAGAAAAATGGGACTGTCTCAGTCAGCAATTTCTAACAAGCTTAGATTATTAACATTAGATGAAAGTGTTCAAGATGCTATATTACAAGAAAGAATATCTGAACGTCATGCAAGAACATTATTAAAAGTATCAAATAGAGATACCCAAAAAGAATTGCTTGAAAAGACTATAAAACAAAGATTAACGGTAAAGCAATTAGAAGAAGAAGTTAGAAAACTATCTGTAACAGAAGCAAATCAAGTAAAAGAAGAGATACCTGTTGTGAATAGTGAACCAAATATAAACAAGGCGGTGAATGATGCTATGGATATTACAACACTAAATAATTCTGATGTTGAATCTTCAACATCAGAAGAAATTAAACCAGAAATTCCAGTAACTGATATTTTTGGTAGTCCGGAAAAAATGCCAAATAAGTTCTTTAACTTTTTAGAAGATACTGCAGCAAACATGGATATACCAGATCAGTCGTTTGCATCAGAACCAACACCAGTTCAACCAGAAGAAGAAATCGAAATGCTTGATTTTGAAATTCCTGCACCAGTAATGGAAACGCAACCAATTAAAGAATCATATGTTGAAGAAGTAAAAAATGCAGTTAAAGGCTTAAACTTAGACATAACCAAAGCAACAATCGAGGAAAAAGATTTACCAAATGAATTTCAAATAACTATTACAATTAAAAAAGAGGAGAATTAGTTCTCCTCTTTTGTTACATATTCACTAGCTCCTACACTAGGTTCAGAACCTTTAACATAGTAAAATAGGGAAGTCTTATTATTGTCATTAGATGGCTTTCCTGTTACAGCATCAAGAGGTAATGCTACGATGTTCTTAGGGGTTTCATACCAAGATGTTTCAATATTACTTAAGCTATATTCAATTGTATCAGCCCATGTCTTTTTAGCACTAGTTCTAATCTTGCTATTTACAGGTTTATTATCATCATAACCCATCCAAGTCATTACAAGTGCGTCTTTATTATAACCAACAATCCAAAAATCTGTATCAGTGGATCCGGTTTTTATAGCATATTTATTAGTAAGTTTACTTGCTATTCCTAAACAAGTGGGAGTAGTATAATCCACAAACGCATTACTAGTAGTTGATGTTAGCGCTTCGTTTAAAATATAAGTATAATTAGGATTTAATACAAGATTTTTTTTATCTTTATGTTGATAAATTATATTCCCATCCAAATCCTCAATTTTTTCAATAAAATATAAATCTTTTCTATAACCACCGGATGCAAATGTTGCATAACCAGTAGCAAAGTCAATTAAGTTTATCTCACTAGTTCCGAGTGGTAGGGAAGCAACCTCAGCAAGTTCAGCGGTTATTCCAGCTCTTTTGGCAATGTTAATCATTTTGTCATATCCTAAAAATAAGTGCGTTTTAACAGCGTAAATATTATCAGATAAAGCAATTGCAGCAGCCATTGTAATCTCTTTATTGGCATATCTTTCTCCTGCATTTTGAGGTGAGTAAGTCTTGTTATTTGCTAAAGTAAAAGTTGTTGCTTCACTCGAAAATGCCGAAGACATAGTTAAATTGTTTTCTAAAGCAGCGTAGTATAAAAATGGTTTCATGGTAGAACCTACTTGTCGTTTGCTTTTTAAAGCACGATTATACTGGCTTGTTGCATAATTCATTCCTCCTGTTAGTGCTCTAATAGCACCAGTATTAGGATCAACAACAATACTTGCAACTTGTAAATCATCATCGATTTTATTATTTAAAATGTTTTCTTCCATATTTCCTTGAATGTCTAAATCAAGTGTAGTATATATTTTTAAACCACCAGCATTTATTAATGTTTCGGGAATTTTTTCAATTTCACTTAATTCTTTTAGCACCGCTTCTTGATAATACATAAGCATTTGTAAGTTATTATCTTTATGTTGACCATATATTTCAATTTTATCTTTAAACAAATTATTATAAGTTTCTTCATTAATATAATTATTATCAAGCATTGCTTTTGCCACAACTTTTGCTCGTTTTATAGCAGCATCATAATTAGAAACAGGATTATAATTTGAAGGGTTTTTAGGTATTCCTGCTAAGATTATGGCCTCTTCCAAGGTAATTTCGCTTGGTTTTTTATTAAAATAATAGCTTGTAGCATTGGCTATTCCCATATTTCCTTGACCATAGTTAATAGTGTTTAAGTATCCAGCTAATATTTCGTCTTTATTGTAATGAACTTCTAATTCTAAAGTTAAAAATGCTTCTTCAATTTTTCTTGACCAAGTTTGATCAAATTCTAAATATAAATTTTTTACATATTGCTGTGAAATTGTGGATGCTCCTTGAACAATAGAACCGTTTTTTATATTTAACATCATTGCTTTAACAATTCTTAAATAATCAAAACCATTATGTTTATAAAAATTTTTATCTTCAACAGCAACAACAGCATTAATAAGATTTTCGTTGATATTTTCAATATCTACCCATTCGTTACTTCTAGATCCTTGATAAACCAAATTATTCTCATTATCATAAAGATAAAGACTTCCACTAGTTTTTAAGTCTAGCTTAGGACTCAAATAGGCATAGGTATATAAGCCAACTATAATTACTATAAAAGAAATAAATAAAAAAATGGATGCTTTAAAAGTAAATTTTAGCGCTTTCAAGATATCACCCTAAATTTATTATGAACAAATCATAATTTTTTATAAGTTTATGTTTCTTTTTTTATACTCGTATGTTATAATGTTTGGGAAAAAATGAGGTGAAATAATGCCTAAAATTGATTGGAAGCTTAAAAGCGATGGTGTTACCTTAATTGATAATAAAAATGAGGATGTTTTAATAGATGATAGCAATATTATTTATAAAGATGAATTTGGTACTCATAATATAGATTGTATTAATAAAATATACAAAAGAATTGGTAAAGATGATGCAATGACAATTGATTTTAAAAATAATATAATGACAATTAATTTTGATAAAGAAGAATTAAAGTATGATATAGATACATCTTATATAGAAAAAGATAATGAAATAAGACTTACTTATTTTATCGGTGATGAAAAAAAGGAAATGATTATCACTAAGAAAGAGGAATTATGAAAGAGATTTTAATAGAAGAAATAAAAAAAGTATTAAAAGATTTAAGTATTGAAGAAGTAGAAGTAGAAGTTACAAAACCTGCTCAAGAAGAAAATGGAGATTTTTCTACAAATGTTGCAATGAAACTTGCTAAAACTTTAAAGAAAAACCCTTTAGTAATTGCAGAAGAGCTAGTTGGTAAAATTAATAATGATCAAATAATAAAAATTGAAATTAAGAGTCCTGGCTTTATTAATTTCTTTGTAAAAAAAGACTATCTTTTAGAAAATATTAATACAGTATTAGAACAAAAAGAAAACTATGGAAGTAGTAATATTGGAAATGGTAAGAAGATTAATATTGAATTTGTTAGTGCCAATCCTACAGGAATTCTTCATTTAGGAAACGCTCGTGGAGGTGCTTATGGTGACTCTTTAGCGAGAATCTTAAAATTTAGTGGTTATGATGTTACAAAAGAATATTATTTAAATGATTCGGGAGTTCAAATTGATAATCTTGGTCTTTCAATACTTGCAAGATATAAAGAAATCTGTGGAATACCTTTTGAAATGCCTGAGAACGGATATTATGGTAAAGAAATAGTAGATATTGCTCAAAGTATTTACGATGCATATAAAGATACTTATTTAGATAAACCAATAGGATATTTTAAAGAGCTTGGAACAAAAGAAATGGTCAGTCATATAATTGCTGATTTAAAAGAATATCGAATTGAATATGATACCTTCACAAGTGAAAAAGCAATAAAAGAAAAATACAACATTAATGAATTACTTGATACTTTAAAGAAAAATGATTACATTTATGAAAAAGATGGAGCTATTTGGTTTAAATGTAGCGAAATATTTGATGATAAAGATCATGTTTTAATTAAAGAAGATGGTACTATGACATATTTTGTACCAGATATAGCTTATCATATGGATAAAGTTAATCGTGGCTTTGACAAGATGATCGATGTTTTAGGAACCGATCATCATGGTTATGTTGCGCGTTTAAAGAGTAGTTACAAAGCTGTTGGCAATGATCCAGAAAGTTTAGAAGTAAAGCTTTTACAACTTGTTAGACTTGTTGAAAACGGTGAAGTAGTTAAAATGAGTAAGAGAACAGGAAAATCTGTTACTTTGAAAGAGTTAATTGATGAAGTTGGAGTTAATGCTGCAAGATACTATTTTTCTAAATATAGTCTAGATACCCAAATGGATTTTGATTTAAATCTTGCTAAAAGTAAATCTAATGAAAACCCTGTATTTTATGTAAGTTATGCCTATGCTCGTATATGCTCGATATTAAAAGATCAAGAAACTTTAAAAAAACCTGAAAAATATATTGCAATTAATGATGATACATCATATAATGTTTTAGAAAAAGTTTACGAGTTCCCAGAAGTTGTTGAAAATGCAGCTTTAAAAGAACTACCTCATTTGATTACGAATTATGTTTATGAACTTGCAAGTTTATTCCATTTATACTATGCTAAAAACAGAATTCTAACAGATAATGAAGAAGAAACTTTAGAAAATATTAATTTAATTAGATGTGTTAAACAAACATTGTTTAATGCTCTAGATTTAATAGGGGTTATTCCCCCAGAACAAATGTAAGGAGATTAGTTATGAAATTAAGTGAAATACCTAAAGAAGAGCTAGAACTTATGGGATATGATGATATTGCGCTACTTGTACTTGGGGAAAGTGGCAAAAAAATGAAGTTAAGAGATATTTTTGGAAAAGATTGTAACGCTTTAGAATTGCCAGATTCAACAGTAGATGCTCAACTTGTAGATTTCTTTGAATTGATGTCAATAAACAAAAAATTTACAATGTTAAAAAACGGTTTTTGGGATCTTCAAACTCGTCATAAATTAAATATTGTAATTGAAGATGATGAAATAGTAGATGAAGAAGTAATAGAAGAAGATATCGAAGATGACGAAATTTTCTATGATAAAACAGATGAAACCGAAGATATTGAAGAAGACGATTTAGCGGATTTAGTTGTCATGGATGATGAATCCGATGAAAGCAATT
>CAZSXH010000030.1:0-8939 GCA_964611015.1 uncultured Muribaculaceae bacterium | reverse complement strand
TTGCCTCGTAGCCAAGTGGTAAGGCATCAGACTTTGACTCTGACATTCCGCTGGTTCGAACCCAGCCGAGGCAGCCATCGATGGTTCGTTAGCTCAGTAGGTAGAGCATTTGACTTTTAATCAAAGGGTCCTGGGTTCGAATCCCAGACGAGCCACCATTTAAAAATAAAATCCCATATTAATGGGATTTTTTTTATATCTTACATTTCTTCAAAATCTTCTATTTCAGTTTTGGTTTTGTGAGGTTCATCAAATAAAAGACCATCATAATTTCTTTGACGTAAGGCTTCATATAACATAATAGCAACAGTATTTGATAGATTTAATGATCTAACATTATCAGTCATTGGCAAACGCATACAATGATCAATCTGAGGCTTTAAAATGTTTTTAGGTATTCCTGTAGATTCTTTACCAAAAACAAAATAAATATTTTCGTCCTTTTTACTATAGTCAAAACTAGAGTGGGGTTTATGGCCATATCTTGTTAAAAAATAAAATGTGCCATCTTGATTTTTATTTAAAAAATCTTCATAGTTTTCATAGACATACCATTTTAATTTATCAATATAATTAACACCACTTCTTTTTAAACTAGCATCATCAACTTTAAATCCAAGAGGTTTAATTAGATGGAGAGTAGCTCCAACTGCAACACATGTACGCATTATATTACCAGTATTTTGAGGTATTTCCGGTTCGAATAAAACAACGTTTAACATAATTTCACTCCTTTAAAAAAAGGTCTTTATTGACCTTCGTATTCATAAATATCTAATAGCTTTTGAAAATCTCCAGCATTAATGCAGTTGTTATCATTTCTTTTTACGCTATCTACTAATTTACCATCTTTGTAGTAAAGAATAGTAGGAACCTTTTCAATTATATCAGTATTAAATGTATTATTAATTCTTGTAATATAATTATCTTCATCTTTTATATTTTCAACATTTAAATAATAAAAGGAATCATTTAATTTATAATCATCAATTATATTTTTTAATCCATATTCTAAACCATAAGCATTTTCATTTCCTGTATAAGTAATTAAAACAAAATACTCAGTAGGTGGTTCTGATAAGATTTGATTAACTTCATCTAAGTTTTTAATCTCTAAACTAATAGTTCCAGAATCGATTAAATAACTCTTATCTAATTTCATTTGATTTTTAGTATCTTGCCATTTATAAACAAATATAATGACTACTAATACTGCTACAATAATAGCAGTAATTATGACAATAGTCCTTGTTGATATTTGTTGCTTTGCTCCATTGACTTCTTTAGTTTCTGTTTTGTTTGTTGTAGTAGGCTTTTTTTCTACCATGTTTCACACCGTACCTTTCAATAATATATTAACATAATTTTAATGTTTTTTAAATTGTTTTTTTATTCTTCTTCGTTACTTTGCTCTAATTTGACTAAAACTTCTCGTGGTTTTGATCCATTTTGAGGACCTACAATACCTCGAGATTCAAGCAAATCCATCATACGAGCTGCTCTGTTATAACCAAATCTAAATCTTCTTTGAATTAAAGATGCGCTTATTTTTCCTGTTTGAATAGCAAATTCTACAACATCATTATATGCTTCATCATCGGCATCTCCAACAGCACTATTACCTGAACCACTAGAAGTGTTTTGACTTACATTTTCAAAATCTTCACTATAGTTAGCAGTTCCTTGAGCTTTACAGTAATCTATTAATCGTTTTATTTCATCATCGTTAATAAAACATCCTTGAATTCTAGTAGGAGCACTTTCTCCCATTGGCCAGTAAAGCATATCACCTTTACCTAATAATCTTTCAGCACCTTTTTGATCTAGTATTGTTCTTGAATCAATTTGACTGGCAACAGCAAAGGCAATTCTTGATGGGATGTTATTTTTGATTAAACCAGTAATGACATCAGTTGAAGGTCTTTGAGTTGCAACAATTAAGTGAATACCTGCAGCACGAGCAAGTTGAGTAATTCTAGTTATTGAATCTTCAACTTCTTTAGAAGCAACAAGCATCAAGTCTGCAAGTTCATCGATGATTACAACCATATATGGCATTCTTGGTTGTGGGTTTTCTGGATGTCTTCTATTCTTTTTATCAATCATATCATTATATCCAGTGATATTTTTTACTTCGTTATCACTAAATAATTGGAATCTTTGATCCATTTCTACAACAACTTTTTGTAAAGTTAAACTTGCTTTTTTAGGATCACAAACTACTGGACACAATAGGTGAGGGATTCCGTTATAATTTGTAAGTTCAACCTTTTTAGGGTCAACTAATACTAACTTTAATTCACTTGGTTTATAACGCATTAATAATGAAGCGATAATACCATTTATACAAACTGATTTACCAGACCCAGTAGAACCTGCTACTAAAAGGTGAGGCATCTTAGATAAGTCAAATACTTTAGGAGTACCCATAATATCTTTTCCAAGGGCTGCACATAATTTAGCATCACTTTTTAAGTTTTGTGGAGTTTCTAATACTTCTCTTAGTGTTACACTTGAAATAGTAGGGTTAGGTATTTCAATTCCTATCGTATTTTTTCCAGGTATTGGTGCTTGAATTAAAACATCCTTAGCTGCTAATGCAAGAGCAATTTCTTTATCTAATGTAACAATTCTACTTACCTTAGTACCAGCTGGAACAGTAAGTTCATATTCAGTTACTGCAGGACCAATATGGATTGCTACAACTCTTGCAGTTATCCCAAATTCTTTTAAAACTCTTTCTAATATTTCTTTATTACTCTTAGTAAAATCTGTTGAGCTGGCCTTTTTTTCTTTTAAAGGATCAAATATTTCATCAAATTTTGGTAGAGTATAATATTTATCGTCTTCAGTTTCTTGTCTTTTAACAACGGCCTCAAGAGATTCTTCTACTACAGGTTTTTGTTTTAATTCTTCCATACTAGTAATAATTATTTTTTCTTTTTCCATTGGTTTAACTTCTGGTTCTAATTCTTTTATATCATCACTATTACTAATAGGAACAACTTCATGTTCTTTTGTTTTTTTCTTATTAAATATACTAAATACTTTTTTTAGTAAATCCGAAAGATTAATATCAAAGACTAATACTGATGCAAATATACCTAGTAAAACTAAAATCACAATAGTACCAACTTTACCAAATAAACCTGCAAATAAAGCAGTAAATAGGGCACCAATAAAGCCTCCGCCAATTACGAAGGTTGTTGTTCCTGTTGTATTTAGTGCATTATTAAGAGGAATAGTACCAATTCGGTTTTTAATCATATCAATAGTCTTAGCTACTATTTCAGCTGGACTATTAGTGAGATTTAAAAATTCAAAATGACTAGCTACTAATATAATGATAAAGAATATATAAATACCTATAAGTTTTTGATTAGTAAATTTTGGCATCTTTCTTTTATAAAGCATATATGCTCCTAGAATAATTAAACTTATTAAAACAATCATCCACCATGAACCAGCTAAGAATAACGCAAATTGTTTAATAATTGAACCAATTATACCAAATCCAAATCCAATTATACCGATTAATATTAAAATAAGTCCTGTTAGTTCTACACTATAAGTAGGGTTATTACTATCTTTTGCTTTCTTCTTCTTTGCCATTATTATCACCTTAATTAATTATATCGTAAAAATAGCAAATATTCAAATGTTTCTAAGATAAAAACCCATTTCAAATATCTACTATTTCATAGTGTATTAAAGAAAGGAGATATTTTATGTTATTTGATGACAATCTAGGTTTTGTTGCTTATAATTTTATAACTAACGAGCCTTTAAAATCAGAACCCCGTTTAACTTCTTCAGAAGAAGGATTTGCTCGTGGCAATATGTTTAAAGAATTATATAAGCCTTATAAAAACTATACTTATTTTAAATTAGTTCCAAAAACAAGAGAAGAAGAATTGCTTATGGAAATAATGTCTTTATCATTTGCAATTAATGATCTTGGTTTATATTTAGACCTTCATCCAGAAGATACCGAAGTTTTAAATAAGTTTAAAGAATATGTAGAAAAATCTTGTAAACTTGAAATGGAATATGTTAAAAACTATGGACCACTAGAATTAATTGATGCTACTTCTAAGAATCGTTTTGATTGGATTAAAAATCCATGGCCTTGGGCTAATGAGGGAGGTGCCAAATATGTTTAAGTATGTAAAACACTTACCTTATCCTGTTAGTATTTCTAAAAAAGATTTAAAAATGGCTAAAGTAATAATCACTCAAATTGGTGGATATGCTGGAGAATTAAATGCAGCATTACGTTATTTTTCTCAAAAGTTTACTATGCCTGATGAAAAGGGAAGAGCGCTTCTTAATGATATAGCAACTGAAGAATTAGGACATCTTGAAATGGTATCAGCTATGGTTTATCAACTTATGGAAAATGCTACAATTGATGAAATTAAAGCTGCAGGCTTAGAAGGATACTATGCTGATCATGGTAAAGGAATATATCCAACAGATGCTGGATTTAATCCATATTCTGTATTAGAAATGGCAGTTACATCTAATCCTCTAGTTGACTTATCTGAAGATATGGCTGCTGAAGAAAAAGCACGTGGTACATATGAAAGATTAATTGATTTAGCAACTGACCCTGATGTAATCGCTCCGCTTTTATTCTTACGCCAAAGAGAAGTAGTGCACTTTGAACGCTTTAAAGAACTATATGATTATTATAAAGAATTAGGATATTAAGAAGTCTATTTTAGGCTTCTTTTTTTGTATATTTTTGTAATAAGAATTGACTTTAAGTTTTTTTTTTATTACAATAATTAATAGAATAGGATAAGGATTGTATGAGCAAATTGGTAGAGAGTTTTAAAAGTCTATTAAATAAAGATGTTACAAGCTTTTTAAATAAACATAAAATCATTTTTGCAAGCGTTGGTGTTCTTGTGCTTTTAGCATGTGTAGGTTTATTTGTTACTTATGCTTTATATCAAAGTGTAGATGTTACTCCAATAGTTGGAGCTACAGTTGGTGAAATTCCAGAACTTGATATAAGAATTATGGTAGAAGGAAGAGATGCATCAGGTAAAGGAACAAATTCATATGAAATATATTCCTATATTCCAAAAGCTGGATATGAGTACAATTCGAAATTAAGTAAATGTTCAAGAGGATCAAAAATTAATTATGATAAAGAAAAATTTGAAGCAAAAATTGATTCAAAAGGGCATGATACTTGTTATCTTTATTTTGACGCAACAGCAGATGTTGATTTTACTTTAAAAATATATACTCAAGATAAGAATGATTTAGGTCAAGGAATTGAAGATACTTATACTTTAATTGAAAATGGTGCATTACCTAAATCTGGATATATATTTAATAAAACTAAAAGTTATTGTGATAAAACATCCAGCATAGATTATGACAGTGTTGATAACATGTTTATGATTGAATCTAGTGAAAAAGATACATGTTATGCATATATGGATGCAGTAGAAGCTGATGTAGTATTAAAAATATATACTCAAAATGCTAAAAACTCTGATAAATATACAGAAGTAAATACTATTCCTAGTAATGTGTTTTACAATTTAAATACAGAGCTTTCTAGTTGTAGTGGTTCATCAACAATGACTTTTGATAACCAAAAAGTATTACTTACACCAACTAGTAAAACAAAATGTGTTGCTTATTTAGATATTACAAATGGACCAATAATTGAAAGTATTCAAGCAAAAAGAGAAAATGGTAATGTTGAATTAATTGTTACTGCTAGTAATTTAGGAAGTATTCCAAGAAAATATTATTTTTCAATGGATGGTGGAAAGACTTATGTTAATTCTGAAAGTAATAGTTATACTTTTGAAAATGTAACTGCTACTGATTTTAAAGTTTATGTCGTAGATGCCAACGAAAAAAAATCAACTATAATTTCTACTTCTAAAGATTATCTATATAATGGATTGTTTGATTATTCTAATACAGTTCAAACTATGGAAGTAACAGTACCAGGATATTATTTCTTAGAAGCTTGGGGAGCACAAGATAGTGAAAACTCTTTAGGTGGATATGCTTCTGGTTATGTTAAATTAAATGCTGGTGATAATCTTTATATTAATATTGGATCTGAAGGAAAAGGAGCTTCAACAGCAACTAATACTGGTGAAGAAACGGATATTAGAATAAATAGTGATGCATATGCTAATCGTGTGCTTATAGCTGGTGGTGGTGGTAGAAGTGGTTATGCTTTTACAAGAGAAACTGCTGCAAGTTATCCAGGAGAAAAAGAAATCGCAGATATTTACTTTATGGAAAAAACTTCATCTTTTGCTGGAAACTATAAAAATGGCTTTAACTCAGTATATGATGGCAAGGAATATGGTCATAAGGCAAATGGCTATGTTAAAGTAACCTATATAGGAACAACACTGGATTAGGAGATCATATGAATTGTAAAAATTGTGGAAGTCCACTTCCAAGTGAAGGTGCTATATGTAAATTCTGTGGTGTTGCCATGGAAAAAAGTCAATTACAGTTTCAAAAAAGAATGCGTAATAATGAAGAACAAAGAGTTACACTTTTAAGTGAAAAATATGGACAAATAAATAAAATAGATTATCGTAAGACTAAAGAGAATAAAGCTTTAGGGTTTGTGATAATTGCAATTATACTGTTAATTTTAATAATAATAACCATACTATTAAATATATAGAGGAGTGTGGTTATATGCTTTATATATGTATAAAGATATTTTTAGCAAGAATAGTAGATGTAAGTCTTGGAACAATTAGAACAGTTCTAGTTGTAAAGGGAAAGAAATTAACACCTGCCATTGTTGCTTTTTTTGAGGTATTAATATGGTTTGTAGTAGCAAGAGAAGCATTAAATACTGATATTGATTCTTTATTAATTCCAATATTTTATGCCGCAGGTTATGCTTGTGGAACTTATCTTGGGGGTTATGTTTCTAATACTTTTGTTGATGGTCTAATCGGAGTTCAAGTTGTTACTAAAGATAAAACTAGTAAAAAGATGATAAGAGAAATAAGAAATGATGGTTTTGGAGTATCAGTGATAGATTTAAAAGATGCCGAAGATAACGAAAAGAAAGATATGTTATTAATTCAATTAAATAAATCAAGATTAAAGCAATTAACAAAAATTATAAGAAGGATAGATCCTGATTCTTTTGTTATCATTAATGAAACTAAGTATGTTCAAAACGGTTTAATTAAATAGCTTTACATAACATTTCAACTCTTTCTATACAATAAAATCTAATGTATGATAAAATAGTTATACTAGGTGGATATATGAAATGTAAAAGAATAAGAGAAGAAAACGACAGTATAAAAGCAACAGATTTTGCTAATATTATTTATAATTTAAGAGTAGAACATAATTTAACTCAAAAGGAGTTAGCAGATAAAATTCAAGTTTCAGATAGAACTATTTCTAAATGGGAGAATGGTCAAACTGTACCTGATTTGATAAATATTAAAACTATTTGTGATGAACTAGGAGTTTCTCCATCTTCACTAGTTAATTCTAAAAGAACTATGAAAGATCATTTTAGAAATTTTAATAAACACATAACAAAGATAATGAGTATATGTTTTAGAAACATGTTTTTCATTTTCTTTATTATTTCTTTCATCCTTTTGTTAATTTATTTCATAAATAATTATAATTCAATGTCTATTTATTTACTTAAGTATGATAGTGAAGACATAAATATTGGTCATGGCTATTTTGTGGAAAGTAAGACTACTAAGATTTTAGTAATTGATGACATAAAACTAAATAAAATAAATTATGAGCCAAAAGATATTAAATTAGAATTTGGCGATGCGGGGATACAAGATTTGTATATTCCGTCAAAGGCTAAGGTAGCAGAGATTACAGATGATACTCAAATGACAATGTTTACTGCAGATGGTTTGATTAAATCAGCGAGAAAAGTTCTTAACCTTGAAAAAATGCCTGATATGAGAACAATCTTTGATTCTTATAAATTATGGATAAACACACAGTCATTGATTCCGAGGGTACAAAAAGGCGAAGGTTGGATACCGGAATTGAAGGCATTGTATAAAAGAAGATCGCCCGGAACAACTTGTACATCATCATTGAGAAGTGATATACCCGGATCTATTGAAAAACCGTTAAATAGTAGTTCAGGCTGTGGCGGTGTTATGAGAGTAGCCCCAGTTGGTTTAATGTATAAGGATAATCCTGAACTGGCATTTAAGGTTGGTGCAGAATGTGCTGCACTTACACATGGTAATCCTAGAGCATATTTGTCTGCAGGTGTTCATAGTGAAATGATTTCTCATATTATTAGCGGAAACGACGTTGAAACAGCCGTTGATAAGACTATGAAAACATTGGCAACTTATAAGGGACATGAGCCTGTTACTAAATTGATGAATAAGGCTAAAGAATTGGCTAAATCTGATATACATCCGGAAGAGGCTATCGAACAGTTAGGTGAAGGCTGGGTTGGTGATGAAGCAATTGCAATTTCAACATATTGTGCATTAAAAGAGCCAAATAACTTTGAAAAAGCACTAAAAATGGCTGTAAATCATAGTGGAGACAGTGATAGTACAGGTGCTATTGTTGGAAATATTTTAGGTGCACATTTGGGTGTAGAAAATATCCCTGAAAAATGGCATAATGCAACAGAGTTGTCAGGTGAATTAGAACAACTTGCAACGGACTTATTTGTCAATCCTAAAGAAATAGTTAATGCTAGTGAGCGTTACCCTATTCATTAAAAAGAATTCTGTAATAAGTATCTACAGTAAGATTGCCAGCTTTATCAGTTTTAGAAATGGCACGAGAAATAAGTATTTCACCGTCATAAGTTTCTGATACCTCATTCCGCTCAGAATCTGTGTAAGTTTTAGACGGGGGTTGTTCTTCATCTAAATTTGAACGTGCAAACTCAAAACTTTGACTATCAG
>CAZSXH010000029.1:0-9417 GCA_964611015.1 uncultured Muribaculaceae bacterium | reverse complement strand
TATTTTAGATGAAAGTTATCACAGTATACTTGATTATATTAAAGAGTTTTGTCATAAATTCATTACCAAAAATGATATTGTTGTTGATATGACTATTGGTAATGGTAATGACACTCTATTTTTAGCAACTCTTGCTAAGTTTGTATATGGTTTTGACATTCAAAAAGAGGCTTTGATTAATACTACAAATTTACTTAAAAAGCACAACATTTCTAATTATAAACTGTTTTTAGAAAGTCATGAAAATATAGATATAGTTTTAAAAGAATATAATAAAAAACTAACTTTAATTCTTTTTAATTTAGGATACTTACCTAAAGGAAATAAAAATATTACCACAAATAAAAAAAGCACTCTTAAGGCTTTAAAAAAAGCCATTAAAATGCTTAAAGCAAATGGCAAAATATTAATTGCATGTTATCCTCACGAAGAAGGAATACAAGAAAGCATTTCTATAAAATCATATTTAGAAACTAATAATATATCATATAAAGAGTTTCATAATACTAAAAAGGAACATGCTCCTTTTCTTATAATAATTTAATACTACTCTTCAACTAATCCTAAAACTTTTTTATTGCGACCACTAACTAAAGCAAAATAACTTCTTACATCTTTAAGATCTTTTTTTAAAGATACTTCTTTATCCGCTCTAGACATAATTCTTCCTTCTAAAAAGAAAGTCTTTCTTAAAGAAAAGCAGCCAACACTACCAATTTTGGTAGAAGCTACGATGATTTTTTTAAACTTTTCAGGCAATTCATCGTATTTTTTTTGTGTATTTAATTCCAAATCTGTACCATCAATTACCCTTACTGGCAAAGGATACATATGATGAATTATACCATCAGCTATAATCAAAGCAGTTTCTTTATTATCAAAATATTCTGGATACCAAGTCATTGCATTAACAATAGCTTCGATTGGATGAATAAATCCATGACGATTTTTAAATTTTTTCTTTTGAAAAGCATTTTGCCATGGTCTTTCATATAAATCATGAAACATAGCAATATAAACAGCAGTATCTAGTCTTATAATTTTATTATGACATTTATTCTTAATTTTCTTAACCTTTTTATAAGTTACAATAGCATCTGTAATAATGTGTTCTCCTAAAGTTTTAGTATCATGATGAAAATAAGGAGCTTTGCATCTTCTTTTAAATTCTAAATGCTGAGTAATAGGTTCTATTAGTCCCCATAGTTTTCTAATATCATAATTAGATAAACCATAATTACCAGCAAGTTGTTTATAAAGTAAATAAATTTCATTTTTCATAAACACACCACACATTTAATTATATTAAAAAAAATACTAGTTAACAACCATATCTAATTTTTTTTAATAAAATACAGGACATTTGACTTAATTACATCTTTTTGCTTCGCATAATTTAATATTGAAGGGGGAAATATGAATAATTTTGATAGAGCACAAAGAAAAGTTTTTTGCGCTCAAAAAAATATAAGAATTAATGGTTGCTGCTGTATTGGTATAACTGGTCCTACAGGCCCATCTGGAGGAGCTACTATTACTGTGGGGACTACTACAACTGGACAAGCTGGTACTGCTGCATCAGTAGTAAACTCTGGAACTAACGAAAACGTCATTCTAGATTTTACAATTCCATCTGGAGCTACTGGTCCAACTGGGCCTACTGGACCTAAAGGAGCTACAGGGGCTACAGGAGCCACTGGTCCTCAAGGTATCCAAGGGGTTACTGGTCCAACTGGAGCTACAGGGGCAACAGGGGCAACAGGGGCCACTGGTCCTCAAGGTATCCAAGGGGTTACCGGTCCGACTGGAGCTACAGGAGCCACAGGTGCTACAGGAGCTACTGGTCCTCAAGGTATCCAAGGTGTTACCGGTCCAACTGGGCCTACAGGCGCAACAGGGGCAACAGGTGCCACTGGGCCTCAAGGTATCCAAGGTATTACCGGTCCAACTGGGCCTACAGGTGCCACAGGTGCAACAGGGGCCACTGGTCCTCAAGGTATCCAAGGTATTACCGGTCCAACTGGGCCTACAGGTGCCACAGGTGCTACAGGGGCTACTGGGCCTCAAGGTATCCAAGGGGTTACTGGTCCGACTGGAGCTACAGGAGCCACAGGTGCAACAGGTGCCACTGGTCCTCAAGGTATTCAAGGCGTTACTGGTCCTACAGGCGCAACAGGTGCCACAGGAGCCACAGGGGCGACTGGACCTACTGGAGAAAGTGCTGCTGGTTTAGAAGCGTATGGTGGACTATATAACGCTAATTCAGCACCTATAACTTTAACTGAAAACACTCCAGTTCAAGTTACTTTAGTAAATGACATGCCACTTGAAAATGTAACAACTAATGATAGTACTATTAACATTATACAAGATGGGGATTATGAAATTAATTATAGTATTACTGCTAGTACAAATATAGCTGGTAATTTAGGAGTGGCTGTAAGAAGAAATGATGCTGATGTTCCTGGAACACTTCAAACTGTTGCTGCTTCAAACTCTGATCCAGAAACATTTTCAGGAAGCATAATCGTCGCTTTAAATGCAGGAGATACTATTGATTTAGCTATTACACCAAGTCAAAATGGTAGTGGTACAATTACTCAAGCAGCACTATCGGTTAAAAAACTTGATGAAGAAGTTATCTAATTAATTATAAACAACTCTACAATGATTCTGATAAACAATCCTTTAAAGCTTCATAATAAATACAATTCTTGTAAATTCACTAAAATAAACTAATCAACTAATACTTCCAAAATAAAAAGCCATTTATTTAATGGCTTTTTACCTAATATAAAACATATTATTAAAAGAAAGAAGGTATATTTATTAAAAAAATTTGTGTATATGCCATTTGTAAAAACGAAGAAAAATTCGTTGATAGATGGTACGAATCAATAAAAGATGCAGATGGAATTTATGTCCTTGATACCGGATCCACTGATAACACGGTAAATAAATTAAAGAGTCATGGAATTGTTACTAAAGAAATAATTATTTCTCCTTGGAGATTTGATGTAGCACGTAATAAATCTTTGGAAATGATTCCAGATGATATGGATATTTGCATTTGTTTAGACTTAGATGAAATAATGGAAAGTGGCTGGAAAGAAAAGATTCTTAATGCTTGGGAAAGTGATACTGATCGTCTTCGTTATGTTTATAACTGGTTAATAGATGAAGAAGGAAAGCCAAAAGTAACTTACTATGCCGATAAAATTCATAAAAGAAAAGGGTTTGAATGGGTAAACCCTGTCCATGAAGTGTTAAAATATGATGGTACAGAAAAACAAACCTTTACTGATGATGTTGTAGTAAATCATTACCCTGATCAAACTAAATCAAGGAGCAGTTATTTACCACTATTAGAATTATCGGTTAAAGAAAATCCACTTAATGATCGTAATGTTCATTATTTAGGTCGTGAGTACATGTATTATGGAAGATGGAATGAAGCAATTGATATGCTCATCAAACATCTTCATTTAAAAACAGCTACATGGAAAGACGAAAGATGTGCATCAATGCGTTTTATAGCAAGATGCTATAAAAACTTAAATAGATATGACGAAGCTATAATGTGGCTTAATAAAGCAATGGATGAAGCTCCATACTTACGTGACCCTTTTGTAGAAACTGCCCTTTTATACTATGCCATGGAAGACAATGATAATGTTATAAAATATGGAGAATATGCTCTTAAAATAAAAGAAAATGGTAAAAGTTATATAAATGAAATATTTAGTTATGATGAAACTGTTAATGATTTATTATCAATTGCTTACTATAATAAAGGTGATATAAAAAATGCTATAAAAAATGCTAAATTAGCATTAGATATAAATCCTAATAATGAAAGAATTCAAAACAATTTAGAAATCATGCAAGAAAAAAAAGACAAATAATGTCTTTTTTTTAATTTTTACTAACTTGATATACTTCTACATCAACATTTGTTTCTTGACCAAATAGATCAATTAAAATATTAAGTCTATTATGTTCTAGATCAATTGTATCAACTTTACCAGTCATACCATTAAATGGTCCATCAATAATGTTAACTGAATCACCAACTTTAAGTTCAGATTCCACATTAACTCTACTCATACCCATATTAGCTAGAATTCTATCAATTTCTTGAGGAAGTAATGGAGTTGGTTTAGCACCTTTACCACTTGATCCAATAAATCCTGTTACTCCTGGTGTATTACGAACAATATACCAAGCTTCATCAGTCATTACCATTTCTACTAAAACATAACCAGGAAACATTTTTTTAACAACTTCTTTTTTAACACCATCTTTTACTTTAACTTCAGTTGTTTCAGGAATAATTACACGATAAATATAATCTTGCATTCCCATTGATTCAGCTTTTGCTTCTAATTTTTCTTTAACCTTAGTTTCATGTCCTGAATAAGTATTAACTACATACCACTCTTTTTCCATTATAACCATCCTTTAACTATTGATAATAAATAATTTAATAACAAGAATAATGCACAAAATAATAAGCACAAAATAATTGTTGAAATTGTATATTTAATAACTTCTTTAGCACTAGGCCATTTTACTAATTTTAATTCTTTGCTTACTTTTTTCAAATAGCTTTCTTTTGGTGCTTTAGGCTTATTTTTTTTCTTAGTATCTTTTGCTGTTTTAACGCTTTTTGTATTTTTCTTAGTTTTATCAGCTACTTTAGTATTTTTAGTAACTTTTTTTATTTCTTTTGTTTCTTTTTTAGCTTCTTTTGCCATGAAATAAAAACCTCCATTAAAAAAACACTTTCGTGTTCGTATATAATATAACATAAGTTTATGCTAAATTCAAGCAAAATTTAATAGTATTTCTTCTCTTAATTTTTTCCTAATTCTATATAATGCATTTTCAATTTGTTTCTCACTTTTATTAAGTAGTTTAACAAGTTCTTTAATACTTAATCCTTTTAAAAGAAAACAATATAATTTATACTCAAACTCCGATAGTATTTTTTTAGCAAGTTCATTTATAAAAGCTATATTTTCATCCATTTCTATCAAACTTAAAGGGTCAATATCTTTTTCATCTATTATGGTATCTTCTAATGCAAAACTTTCGTAATAATAATCTAGAGAATATGTATTATTTATTGCTCTATTTTTAGAACGATTATATTTTATTATCTCTTTTTTAACAAAACGATCAATTAATAAATAAGCATATGTATAAAAAGATGATTCATATAAAGTACTATAGTTTTTTATAGCTAGATTTAAAATGTCTAAGCACTCTAAAAATAAATCTTCTTGATTTATATTTATTTTATTTAAAACATCTTGATATTTTTTAAGTATCTTTTGTATTACTCTTTTATATCGATTATATATAATTGTTTCAGCAGAATCGTTATTTTCATGGTACAACATAAGTAATTCATAATCACTTATATCATTCATTAGAATCCAATATGATATAGAAGAATACTAGCAGCAACTGATGCATTTAGGCTTTCAACATTTTCACTCATTGGAATGCGCACTAAAACATCACTAGTTTCTTTTACTAATCTACTTACTCCACTACCTTCATTTCCAATTACTAAAGCTCTTTTATCACTATAATCGATTGTTCTAAAATCACTACCAGCCATATCTGCAGCATAGATAAAGAAGCCTTGATCTTGCAGTTTCTTCATTGCATCAACAATATTATTTACCATTATTATTTTAACGTAATTAATCGTTCCTACACTTGTCTTTACTACAACATCTGTTACTTTAACGCTACGATCTTTAGGAATTATGATTGACTTTACTCCTACTGCGGCACAAGTTCTAATAATAGCACCAAAATTATGAGGATCTTCAAGATGATCTAATATTAAAACAAAGTCCCCTTCTATATCGTTTAAATTATAGTAATCATAATCAAAAGCATCAATTATTACTCCTTGATGATTCTCTTTAGAAAGTTTATCTAAAAAACGATTATCAACAAACTCATATTTAATCTTATTATTTTTACAAAACTCTATTGCTTCTTTACGAGAAGTATAAACTTTCTTTATTTTTTTATGATCTAACTCTTTTAAAACATTCATGCCATATACTTGCATATTACTCACCTCAAGTTTTATATCCTAACATGTAAAAACCAAAAAATATGTTGGTTTTTGTTTAATTTCAAATTAATTATAACACGTATTTAAACTATTTTGTTATATATATCATTTATTATTATATCGGTATTATGTTTTCTTTCAAAACGATCTAATAACGTATTATGCATAACATTACACATTACAACAATTATTATTTTTTTATCAAAATCAATTATAAAAGAAGGACCTGTATAGCCACTAAATGCAACAGAATTTTCACTGCATTTATCTGGAACATCATTTAAAAAACTAATAGCATTTTTATAACGAACTCCCATATTATTATAGGTTTTCATTATTTTTAAATCGGGATTTATTTGCAAAGCATTTTGATACATTTTATTTATATCATCTATTGGAACAATACTTTTTAAAATTTCTAAATTATCATTATTTATATCCTTATGATCTAACATTAGTTTTATGGTTTCTGGTTTTAATAAAGTATTATCTAAAAAGCTTTTTAAAAATAATAACAGTTCTCTTCCAGTGGTAAAAATAGATGCATGACCAGTAATTATTCCTAAACTTTTGGCAACACGGGCTTTTGTATCATGAATAAGTCCTGGCTTAATGTCATCAACAATTTTATCATTTAAAGTCTCATAGTTATTTGAAGCAATATTATCTCCGGTTGGATTGATAGTAGTTTTAGTTAAATTTAATCTCTTTAGTATTTTTTCTTCTAGAATTTCAGCGAAAGACTTATTGTATATTTTTTCAAGTATAGTTGAAAGAATGATATAATGCGTATCAACATAAGTTGGAAAACTGCTTTTAACATTCGCCAAAAATAAGATTTCATAAAACTCTTCTTTACTTTTTACATTTCCTAAATAATCACTAGTCCATATATCTTGATTATGACTTAATAAATCAATTATTTTTACATTATTCAAATATATAAATCTATCATCAATATTATTAATATAATCAAAAATATCTATTTTTCCTTCTTCATAGGCAATATAAATCAAAACTGCAGTATAGACTTTGGTTAATGATGCTATATCATAAAGCGTATCTGAATTACATTCTTTATAAAATGGTTTTGTTTCTCTGTTTCCAAAAATAATTTCTTCTTGTTTACCATTATTATAAACTTCAATTACATAACCAGGTGAATGAAAACTAGTATATTTTTTTAAGTCTATCATGGTTTCCTCCATATTATATTTTGTATGATTAATATGATTCTGTTAATTGACCATTAACATATACATCTGTACGTATTAAAGGATCAATATCAGTCTCATGATTACACTTATAAATCTTTTCAATATATGATTTTGTTGTTGCATCAAACTGCTCAATATCAGAAAAATAAGTTATCTTATTATTAATATAATATTCTATTCTTATTAGAGTTATCTTATCATCAGCATAAATAGAAGTTGTTCTATCATATTGAATTGTTGGCAAGTTTACCTCTAGAGTATCATTTACATCAACTATGTTTTCTTCATTTGTAATACTGTTTGTATCATTTATTTGAGAACTAGATTCTGTTTGCTCATTTTCACTTGCGTTGTATTCTTTATTTGTATCTTTTATTTGAGTATTAGAAGATGTATTTTTGCTTGTAACTTTATTACCTTTTTTTTCGATACTAGAATCAGTTACTTTTTTATCACTAGAATCAGTGTCAGATAAGGAATTTAAGTCACTATTAGTATAGTTTTCTTTATTATTAGAGTTTTGAGTTTCTTTAACAGAAGTAGATACATTATTAAAAACAGGAACACTAATTGCTATTGCTCCAACTGCAGTTGCTGTTATAATAATTGTAATTAATTTAACATTTAATACTTTAAGCATTTTCTACTCCTCCTAATTGCCCTTATTATAGCATATCTTTATAATTAATAAAATATAACATTAGTATAAAAAATGCCAGTCATATAGACTAGCATTTATATTATTTTTTAGGTTGATTATCTTTAGTTCTTTTTAATAATTGTTGAGAAGACTCACTCTTAGAAGCTCTATTTAAAGATACTGCTGCCATTTTCTTATTTTCAATAGTTCCAAAACTTTCAGTACAATATGATTTAAACATTTCAAAATTCTTTATTTCAGCATCAGTAATTTGTTCACCTAATGGTACTAACACTTCTTCACCGTCTACAATTTTTACTCTAAACATTGGTGTCTTATCAGCTTTTCTAAGTGCATTTTCATATAAAGAGCTGTCATATCTGTAGTGATAAAAATCAACATCAAAAGCATGAGTGCCAGTAATATCTACAGATGTAAAATAGTGATATTCATCTTTTAAAGTTTCAATGATTAAAGTAGTTTGAGAACCTGATTTAATGATAGTATTACCAATATATTCTCCATAAAATTCAGTTGGTTTTCCTGTTTCGTGATCAAAACGTACCCAGTGTTTTCCACCAAAGTCTTTGTTTATAATGTAGTTTGTCATATCACAAACTAGTGGTGTTATATGCCTTTCCTCAACTGTTGCGTTATTACAATATCTAGCAAAAAGTTCACATTTTTCATCAACTTGTTCTTCACTAAAAATAATACTTTCAAATCCAGGATTTTTTAATTTTTGTTTGCTTATGGTTAATCCTTTTAAAACGCCATCCTCTTTGTAAAATTCAACTTTCTCTTCTATACCAGTTTCTAAATCAGAAAAGGAATAACTTACACTCTCTAGTGGCACTACTTTTTTTGAATGATCGTCATATTTATAATTAATTCTCTGAGTAATATGACGTGTGCCATCCTCGTTATAAAAGGACTGAAATTTACGAGAAATGTCACCAGCTGCTGTCAAATCAAGTATTAAACACCCAATTTGTCTACTTCTGTCTTCGCTTAATACTCTAACAAGAATCTGTTGCGGAATCTTGTTAATAGTTTTTGGTAGATTTTCTTCCAAAACTGCGTGTGGATGTTGACATTGGATTGTTAGTTCTATAGGTAAAACCACTTCATCTATTGGTCTATAAGATACACTTTGGCCAACATTATCTTTATAATACGTAAAGCACTTCCCTTTTCTATTTCTTGATGAGATCAGCTCTTTATTGGTTTTTATTGCGCATGCTTTAGGTCCTCCAATTTTTAAATTGAAACCAAAAGGTATAACATCTTTAAAACCATTTAAGAATTCTTCTAAGTTCATATTTAAAACCTTCTTTCAGTTGCCTTTTATCTTAACACATACTCCTTGAAAAGTCATCACTTTTCACTATGTTTTAATGTAATTAAAAAAGTCTTTGTTTCAAGACTTCTTCAACATATTATGGTGCTGGAAACAGGAT
>CAZSXH010000028.1:0-9557 GCA_964611015.1 uncultured Muribaculaceae bacterium | reverse complement strand
TTCACTCAAATTGGCAGAGGCGGAGAGAATCGAACTCCCATCAAAAGTTTTGGAGACTCCTATGCTACCATTATACCACGCCTCTAACACATTAATATTATATGAGAAAACAATCTTAAAGTCAATTACTTTAAAATTTACCATTTTGTTTATAATTAGTATCAGTAATTATATTTTTTAATCTCATACGAGTTAAAGCTTTATGATATATTCTTGTATGTTCTTTAATTTCATCAACACTTAATTGTTCTAACTTTGATGATGGAACAAATGGAGAGTCTAAGTATCCACATATGCTAGTTCGTATCGGTCTTATTATTTCTAAAACTTTCAATGTTGCTCTAATATCATCATAATCCTCAGTTGGAAATCCCGATATAATATTAGTTGCTAACCTTTTAGGATATAATTCATTTATATAACTCCAAAATGCTAGTAATTCTTCTTGTGTAAATCCCTTGTTCATAAGTTTTAATATTCTATCGCTTCCAGATTCAATACTTCCAAGAAACCCTATAACTTTTTTACTATTTCTTAATACTTCATGAAATCCTTGTTCAATTGCATCCTTAAAAGCAAAGCCCATTAATACTACTCTTTCTATTCCTTCCTTTTTTTCAATATATTCAATTAATTCCGGTAAAAGGTATTCTGAATAAGTATCAAGCCCAAACTGCGAAATATTTGTTCCTATTATATTCAACTCTTTGCAACCTCTTTTTGCTATTAAATCAATAGCAGCGATTAAAAACTCTAAGTCTGCACTTTGAAGGGGAAAATTTTGATAACAAGTTTTACAAAAAGTACAATGATTGTTACAACCTCCAGATATATATAGATCTTCAATTCCATTTTTATAAATTGAATTATAACCAAAAGTATTAACAGCTTCCTCAAAGCGTCCTGGAAAAAGAGTTTCTAATAGTAAAAAGGGATTGCTATGAGGAATAACAAAATCAATATTTTGATTAATCCAGTCTTTTACTGATGATAAATAGTCATCTTCTACTAAAAAGTCTTTACTTAAACATCCAAGCATATACACTTTTGCATCAGGATTTTTTCTTGCTAAAACTTCACTCATTTCTTTTATACTTAAAGCCATATAATGAGCTGAGCATGAACAAGCACCCAAAAAGATAATTACATCAGCTTCTTCTGGATCAACTACTTCTGTGCTTTGACTTTTTACATACTCTTCAATTAATATATGTTGAAAGTTTAAATCACAACTTCCAGTATTTTTAACAAAAACTTTCATAGTGCCCCCTAAATAATTGAAATTTATTATAACACATATCTTTATAAATACAACAATTACAATTATTTCTTTTTTTCATAATATATATTAGGTGATTTGAATGCTTATTAATTATACCGATAGAGACTTAGATCTTTTGGCACGTATTATGAGGGCTGAAGCTCTTGGTGAGGGAGACCTTGGAATGCTAATGGTTGGAAACGTTGTTGTAAATAGAGTCTTAGCAGATTGTTTAACTTTTAAAAATGTTAATGATATCAGTTCTGTTATTTATCAAAAAAATCAGTTTACTGGTGCTAACTCATCTTTATTTAATGCAGCTGCTACAACCTTAGAAAAACAACTAGCAAAAAGAATATTAATCGGAGAGTACTACCATCCTGCGACTAATTCATTATGGTTCTATGCGCCTCCTGGTAACAACAGTTGCAAGCAAGTTTGGTATGATCAAGCCTTTGCAGGAAGATATAAAAGTCATTGCTTTTACAATCCCGATCCAGGAGTTTGTCATAATATTCATTAGAAATGGAATATTTTTCCTTATTATTGTATAATTAAGTATAGAAGGTGAAATTATGTTCTATACTTATTTTTTATTATTTTTCATATATTCATTTGTTGGTTGGGTTATGGAAATTGGACTTGGATTATTTACAGAAAAAAAAATTAATAATAGAGGCTTTTTAATTGGGCCTTACTGTCCTATATATGGTTGTGGTTGTCTTTTACTTACATTCTTTTTATCAAAATACGAAAATGATATTTTAGCATTATTTGGACTAAGTATTATTATTTGTTCAATACTTGAATATGTAACAAGTTGGATTATGGAAAAAATCTTTAAAATGAGATGGTGGGATTATACTCAAATGAAATTTAACATTAATGGCAGAATTTGTCTTGAAACTATGTTCCCATTTGCTATTCTTGGAGTTCTTATTATTAAATATACTAATCCTTTCTTCTTAAAGATAATTAGTAAAATGAATGATACTTCTTTAATAATTGTATCAATAATTCTTATGTCTATAATTGTTGTTGATTTAATAATATCTTGTAATGTCATTTTTAATATAAAGCAAATTACTACTGATTTAAGAAAAGACTCAACTCAAGATATTAAAAAGGAAGTTCACAAAGCAATACATAATAACTTATTTATGTATGATCGTGTTATAAAAGCATTTCCAAATATGAGTAAAATAATAAAGGAACAAAAAGAAAAAACCGAAAAGTTTTTAAAGAAGCATAAAAAAAGTAAGAAAAAATAATTTCTTACTTTTTTATTTATGGTAACAATAGTTTTTGACCAATTGATAATGCCGTTGTTGATAGGTTATTAAGATTTGTAATGGCACTAACTGTTGTTCCAAATTCTCTTGCAATACTGTAAAGAGTATCTCCCTTTTTAACAGTATAAGTTACATATTCTTTAGAAGAAGGAAGTTTTAATACTTGACCTACACTTAGAACTGTTGAACTTAAGTTGTTAAGTTTTTTTAGTTCATCCACTGTTGTGTTATTAGTTCTTGCAATTCCATATAGAGTGTCTCCTGCTTTTACTGTATAAGTATTACTAGTACTAGTTTGTGGAGTACTTGGAGTTGATCCCGGTAGTTTTATTATTTGGCCAATAGCTAAAGCATCAGTGGTTAGATTGTTAATAGATTTTAAGTTATCAACAGTTGTATTATATTGTTGTGCTATCTTATATAAAGAGTCTCCTTTTTTAACTACATATTCTCCTCCAGATGGCTTTTCATTTAAACCTGGAATGATTAAGTTTTGACCTATATTTAAAAGATTTCCTTTTAAGTTATTAGCTTCTTTTAATTCATCTACAGTTACACCATACTTTTTAGAAATACTCCATAAAGAATCTCCACTTTTTACTGTATAATAATTTGATCCACTTGGTGCAACATATGTACCACCAGCATATTCTGTTATAGCTTTAGTTACAGCCTCAGCAAGATTTTGCCAATTGTTCTTTATTTGATTAACATCATCACCAGTTGAATCCGCAAAGCCATATTCAACTATTACAGTTTCATTATTAGGAGTATCACGCATTATATAGTAGTAATCTTTTGCTGGGTTACTTGGAAGTCTTCTTTGATAATACTTTCGTACATTTTGACCAGCATTTTCAAGCTCGTTAGATATCCTTTTAGCAAATGCATCATTATTACGAAGAGCATAGATGACTTCAGCACCATCGCCACCTCCAGACGGATATTTTTTGATGATTTTCTTGTTTTTCCTTGAAATTATGGCAAATTCTTTAATCACACACTTTAGTGTTAGAGGGGAAGGACAAAATGTGATTAAATTACATCATTTAAGTTAATTTCATCGTTATCTAATATTTTGAAACGATACATAATCTCAATATTTTTGTCCTTATCAATTAAAATTTTATCTACTAAAGTTTTAATTAGTTCTCTATTTGGTTTGTTTAAATTAAGTAATCCTTTTATTTGTTCTTGATATTCACCTATTTTTTTAGCATCTTCTTTTCTCTTTTCATCAATGCCCTCTAATTCACTGATCTTTGTTTTAATAGATGCTATCTCATTTTCAGTATTAGTTGCTAACCTCATATAAGTATCAGCAGTTATAATATTATGAAATCTGTCATCATATAGAGAATCTAATTTTTTATTTAATTCATCTAATCTATTAAGAAGAGTTGTTTTTTCTTCTTTTTGTTTCTTTTTATTAGCTTTATCGCTTATTACTTTTTCTGTTAATTCATTTATATTTAAGCTTTCCAAATATTTATTACAAGTCTTTTTAATTACTTCAAGTAGTTTATTCTCCAACTTATCATATCCATGAAAATGGGGTTCGCATAAATGCCTTCTTGGGTCTCTTGAATATTTGTTACAATTTACTGTCCAATAATTATGATTCTTTCGATAAGCAACACTTAAAGCATTTCCACATTCTTTGCAAAATAATAAATTTTCAAATATTCTCTTTTCACGTTTTTTAAAAGTCTTTCTTGTTCTTGATGGTGTATTTTGAATACTTTCAAAAATAGTTCGATTTACAAGTGGTTCATGTGTATTTTCAACTATTATCCAATGTTCCTTTTCTAGTGATACTTTTTTTTGAGATTTATAACTTAATTTCATTTGAACATTTTGTACCATATCACCAGTATACATTCTATTTTTTAAGATTTTATTAACAGATGATACTGTCCAAATATTTACTTTTTGCCTAGAAGAAGACTTAGTATTTTTATAAGCACTTGGACTCAGAATATTATTGTCATTTAAATAAGTTACAATATCACTTATTCCTTTACCTGAATATGCCATATTAAACATCATTTTAACATTTGATGCTACTTCAGGATCTGGTATTAAATGTCCTTTATCTTCTGGATCTCTCATATATCCATAACAAGGCTTACTTCCAATAAACTTTCCTTGTTCTTTTTTATTACGCAAAATGGAACGAATCTTCTTAGAAGTATCTTTACTAGTCATATCATTAAACAATGCTTTAAAAGGTGCTATATCATTGTTAGCAGTCTCTAAAAATGAATCGACTTGGTCAATAATTGAAATATATCTTACATTCATACTAGGAAAATATTGTTCAACATAATATCCACATTGAATATAATCTCTTCCTAATCTTGATAAATCTTTAGTAATAACACAATTTATTTTACCATTTTCGATATCTTTAATTAGTCTTTTAAATCCAGGTCTGTCAAAATTAGTACCAGTAAATCCATCATCTACATACTCATCAACAAAAGTAAACCCATGCTTTTTTACATAATCCATAAGTAAACTTCGTTGGTTGATAATACTTTCACTTTCTGACTCGTAAGACTTTCCTTCATCACTTTCTGATAATCTTATATATAAACCAACTCTATAAAAATTTGGTGCTTGTATTATATTGTTATACACTTACTACTCCTTCCATATGTATAACATTCATAAGCAAATATATTATAGCACATTCTTATGATTCTTTCTCTTTAGAAATCATCATTTTTAAATACTCCTCAATTAAATCTACCAAATTTTTATCATTATCGAAAGTTTCTTTTATATTCATTATTAAAATCCACCTCCATAAATTTTATGTTTATATTTGATTAAAAGACTAATATAAGATTTATCTATATTTCATAACCATCTAAATTCTGTTTTTTATATTCTAAATACTTTAAATAAGATTTACGATAATATTTCTCATTAAGCCATTTAACACCTTCAGCTTTAACATATAATCTACCATCAATATAATATTTCAAATTATCTTTATAACGCTTATTCATTCTATAAATGGCAATTCTAATATTGTAATCATCTTGACAAAAAAAATTCATTAAGTTTTCCACTGACATATCTTTATAAACAATATCATCTTCATAATTAGAATCAAGTTGTCTTAATAATCTCTTATAAAACTCTATTTCTAAATCTAAATAATAACCTTCAGCAAAATAAACTTCCTTTAACCAAGTAATAAATTCAATATTATAATAAATTGTTGTTTGCTCATTTAGAGCATTCCTTATATATATCCAATCTAGTTCTAATGGATGTCTTTTTTTCATAACATGAATTGCTCTATCTAATCGTTTTTCACTAACAGCTAAGTCTTTTAAAACATATTCTCTATCATAATATTTCTTTGCCATTTTTCTCCTTTTCCTTAACTTACAAAAAACACATTACTTACTATATGAATTCAAACTATCAAGCATGGTGTCTGTACACCCTTTTTCTTGTTAGGGAATATCCCTAAGACCCCCAAAATAGTCTCCGACGGATTAACTTTTTTTACAAAAAAGCATCAAAAAAAGAGAAATAATTTCTCCTATATTCAAATAAAACTCAACTATATAACTTAAAAATTATTATCTTACATATTCACCTTCTTTCATAAAAAATATAGAAAAATTGCACGCAAAAAAAGAGAAGTTTTCGCTCCTCTTTCAACAACTATTTATAATTTTTCTATATTACCATAATAGCACATTTTAGATGGAAAGTAAACGGAAATAAAAAAATATTTTTATGACATTTTGCCCAGTATTTATATGGGTTTGGAGCATTTCAAAAAAAGTTAATTTTTTGTTAAAATTCGTTAAACAAAAAATTTTTAATTGTCATTTTTTTTATTTATAAATTCAATGCTATCATTCCATATTCTTTCAACATTATTTTTCATCAGTAAAGCAGATAAATCATTTTTTGATTCTTCTTTATCAACAATATAATTTATAACTAAAGATTTTTTTGCCCTTGTACAAGAAACATATAATAATTTAAGAGTTCTTTCTCTTACTGATTCTTTTAATGTATTATCTTTTTTTAATAATTTTGAAAAATTATACATAGTCCAAGATATAGTTTCATTAATATTTATTAACACATTTTCAAATTCATTTCCCTTTGTTCCTTGCATAGTTTCTAACATAGTTCTGTTAGAAAATTGACAATAATAATTATAAAACTCTAATGAAGGTATATTTATTATCTCCTTTAAAAACTCATTGTCGTCAGAATCAATATAAGTTTGGCAAAGCTGTTTATAATGTGTAGATGAAAACATTTTCAATTCAAATAATTCATTTAGAAAGTCAGATATACTTAATGAGTTCATATTAGCAACAATGTTAATAAGACGTTCTTTTATTTCCTTTAAACTTTGAAATGTCATAAAACTCATATTTATATTTTTAATTATTGTATTTGAAAACTCATTATTGAATTCATAAATCGATGGCATAATATCTCTACAAATATATTTTAAAAATCTTTCATCAGCATTTTTTAGAATTGTAGAAGTATCCATATTATATTTATTGTTGTAGACTTTATATATATTAGCAAATTGTATTTCTTCTGATATAACTCTGTGAGTTAAATGTAATCTTTTATAATTGTAATAATCTGAATCGTTATTTAAAAACAAATCATTGCTTTGATTATAAACAAAAATTATTTTTCCATTCTCTTCAGATTTATTTTTGCATACTTGCTTTAAATCATCTCTTAAGCAATTATTAGTTTTTATTATATTCTTACATGATCTAAAATTATCCTCTTTTTGAATATATTTAAAATCATTTTGATGTTCAGAATCAATTCGACCAATACCTTGCTCATATATATTTTGCATAAAATCTCCAAACAATCCCATTAGTATATCGCATTTATTAGCTTTATATTGATTGAATTTATCTAAAAAATCATAGAAAAAAGATTTATCTGTATCTTGATATTCATCTATAAAAATATAATCGAATGAGGAAAACATAATATTGCAAAAAGTTTTATTGTTTAAAAACGATTTAAATATTTTTAGCAAAGTTTTATGAGATATAATTCCATTTCTAAGACTTTCATAATTTCTATATAAAATTGGCAAATTCAGGTCGGAATTTTGATACTTTTCTAATCTTTCTATATCACCATCTATTCTAAATTTCTCTATTTTTTCTTCTATCATTTTATTTACTTCTGCACGTAAAGATGACTGAAACTTGCTTATATTTCTCCATATAAAATCATGAATCGTTGAGACTAAAACATTATTTGTACTAGATAATCGTTCTAAAACCTCATCTTTAGCATTATTAGTATAAGTAATACACACTATTTTCTTTTCAGGAAATGATTCTCTAATATAATTAATAACTTTTATTAATGTATGTGTTTTTCCAGAACCTGCACCAGCATCAAGACAAAAATTATGATTATTATCTATATATTCCTTTATAATATTGAAAGTAACATCTATTTCACTATCCAATCTAATCCCTCCTTTATATAAGTTGGGATTTTCCATCCATTAAGTTCAACTATATCTAACGCAAAATTACTCTTATCAATTTTTTGAACAATCTCAAAACAATAATCAATTAAATTACCTTCAGTGACATTATCAACGGACAAACTAATTTTGTTTTCAAAATAGTCCTTCTTGATATTTTCAATAGAATTACTTATAGATTCTATATGCTTTATATTTTCAACAATCCACTTAGCATTTTCTATTATAAATTCTTCTTCAAGTGTTCTTCCCCATTTTTCTTCATTTGCAAGAGGTAATTGAAAAGTCAACAAAGATTCACTATTATTTTTATTTACTCTTTTATCTATATCATTGTAAGTCTCCTTTACATCTGAAATAAATAAATTTTTGTCTCCTAAACCAAACCAATTTTTTATAGTTGGATTTGTAGTTTTAAGATCAGCAATTGAAAGTATGCAAGGACATTTGCTGTTATAATTACCAGCAACTGAATCAATGTCTGTTATAGTTAAATTTTTAATTTCTAAAAAATTAACTAAATCCTGAAAAATATATGCATGCCTTCCACCAACTTCAAAAATAGAGATATGTTGTTTGCATAAATTAGTACCATTTAACCTGTCATAGCTCTCAAACATATATGGCAGTAGAATCCTTTCGGCCATTCCCTCTATAAATATTACCTTATCTGCAAAGAATAAATCGCAAGTATTAATAATAAAATACTTTTTTATGATATTCTTTAATCCAAAATACTTTTCGTCATCTATGAATTCTTTAAGAGACTTTATTATCAAACCATTTGAAGAATTCAAAAAATAATTAATACTATTTATATTTGAGGATTGTAACACATAAGAAGAATGCGTAGAAATTATAGAATATATATTGCTTTCCTCAAATATTTTATTTATTTTTGATAAAAACACTGATTGCATTTGTGGATGCAAATGAGATTCTGGCTCTTCAAGAAAAACTATATTAAATATTGCATTGTTAGCTTTTATATCAAATTTAAATGCTTCAAGTTGAATATAAATATACAAAAGATTGCTATATCCCAATCCATTTGAAGATTCAGATAAAACTATTTCACCAAAAAAATATTTAACTTTAGAATTCTTTTTTAACAAACTTTCTATATCAAAATCTGATACAATATTTAATTTCTTGTTTTTGTCATCATTTACAATTTCTTTGTTTAATACATCAATTAACTCTGAAAAATAATCAGAATATGTCTCATCTAATTTTCCCTTTATATCTTCAATTGCATTTTTAAATAAATCATCACTATCTAAATTACCTGTACTTTTTCTTTTATTATCCTGATAGAAATTCCAAATAACATTTGAAAGTGTCATTTTTTCATTATCAGAAATATCATCAACCTCTCTTTGTGCAGTAATAGCAAATATATTAAATAAATGATATACATAAGATAATTCTACTTTATTCAAATAATCAGAGTTTTCCTTTGTAGAAAAAAATTTTCTTG
>CAZSXH010000027.1:0-9579 GCA_964611015.1 uncultured Muribaculaceae bacterium | reverse complement strand
AGAAGATCCACGCTTTGTTGATCGTTTTGAATTATTCATCGCTGGAAAAGAATTTGCCAATGCTTATTCTGAATTAAATGATCCAATTGATCAATTAGAAAGATTTGAAGAACAATTAAAAGAAAAAGATTTAGGTAATGATGAAGCTAATGATATAGATATGGATTTTATCGAAGCATTGGAATATGGAATGCCACCAGCTGGTGGAATAGGTTATGGAATTGATCGTTTATGTATGTTATTTACAGAATCAGAATCAATTAGGGATGTAATTTTATTCCCAACAATGAAACCAAGAGATTAAGTCAAATAATTTGACTTTTCTTTTATTATAAAAGAGAGATGATTAAGATGTATAAATTAAATCAAGGAGATCTTCAAGATATTGAAATGCTTAAAAATGTTCAAAGTGCTATACTTGAAGTATACTTTGAATTATATAAATTAGAAAAAGAAGGAAATAAAGCAACACCTGAGTTTGAAGAATTAATTGAAAGACTAAAAAACTTGAGAAATCTAGAGTCTGATATGAAAGACCGTGTTTTTTGTTCAACAGAACAAATTACAGCTGTAATTGAAAAACTTAGAGAGAATTATTTTGTTCCTTTTGATAACGAAAAATGTGCGTTTCAAACTGATCCTTTGGAAAGTGCTGAAGAATTAGTAAGTCAAAGACTAGTAAATTCAACATTTTTAAGCTTTATGCAACATACAGAAGAAGACAACAAAAGAAAGATAAATGATGTAACTATTCCTGCAGAAGAAAAATTAAAAATAGAAGCAAGTCTTGCTGTTGAAAATTTTGAAATGTACTTATTTTGTGATTGTTGGCGTATTAATCTAGCAATTTTGGCTCAAGAAGATAGACCTAATCTTAATGATAAATTGCTTTGGGTAAAGTATGGAATTGCATTTTCATTACCAAATATCGAACAAGATTTAATTAATGATAAGTTTTCTGTAAATCCAAATCCATATTTAACAGCTCCACTTGTGGGAAAAATTTATCCTCATATTGTTATAAACTTTTCAGCTAATTTAATGAGAAGAATTGTATTTTCAATGGCGCTTGATCAATTAGTTAGACATTATGATATGCAATTAATTAATCCTGATACTATGACTTCAGTTTTAATTCAAGCTACTTTATTAAGATCTAGTATTGTAGTTTTAAGTGATGATGAAGCAAATATATTAATTGATGAAATTAATAAAACAATTGAAGGGATTATGAATGATCCAAGTAAAAAGATGATAGTAAGAATTCTTCAAGATGTTGTAGATAGTCGAAGAAAAGACAAAGAAATGTTACAAATTGTAAGTATAAACTTATAATAAATTAAGATAAAAATGTGAAAAAGCAAAAAATGCTTTTTTTTCTTTTTTTCTAGTGTTATAATTTATATTAGGAGGTAGATAATGAAAAAGATATTAGAAAAATATGGTATGTTAAGATGTATTGGTGCTGGACTTGGAGTACTAAGTTTAGTACTATTTGTAGTTTCTGCATTTGTTGAAGGTGCTACACCTGATACAATTCTTAAACTTGTGGGGATGGTGTTATTCTTAGTAGGAGGTATGATACTTTCTATATCTTCAGAAGAACATCGTCTATTAAAAAGCTTACTAGTTTTTATAGTTGCTGGAATCATTTTTACTTGGTTATTTCCTTATGGATTCTTCCAAGGATCTGATTTTTATGAATACTCATTTAAACGCGTAGGTCTTGTAGATATTTCTTATGCATTTTATCATTCAATTTACTTTGTAATGGATAAAATAATCTTCTTACTAGCTTTAGGAGGATTTTATGGAGTAATGTCTAAAACTTCAGGATATCAAGTCCTAGTTACAAAAATTGCTAATAAGTTGAAAGGATATGTAATGCCAGTAGCAGTTGGAATATCAATTATTCTATTTGCACTAACATCACTATTTACTCAAACTTATGTAGTATTGATATTTGTTCCATTCTTTGTATCAATCTTACTAAAAATGAATTTAGATAAGTTTACTGCTTTTGCTGTAACTTTTGGTTCAGTATTGGTTGGTGTTTTAGGATGCACATATGGAACAGATACATTAATAATTTTCAACAACTATATTAGTCAAGATCTAACAACTGGTCTTAACTTACGTTTAATTGTTGCTGCAATTACTTTAGTTTTCTACAATTTCTTCTTAGTAATGCGTATTCGTAAGATTCAAAAGACAACAAAGAAAACAACAAAGAATAGTACAATTGAAGATGATCCATTTAAAGTAGAAACTACTAAAGAAAAAGCTAATATTATTCCAGTTGCAATTATTTTAGGATTAATTGCTATTATAACTATCTTAGGATATGTAGATTGGAATGCAAACTTTGGAATTGAAGCTTTTGATAAATTCCATACATGGTTAACTGGTTTAGAAGTAGGTCAAGATTTTACTATAATTAGTTATATTCTTGGAACTGAAGCTAAAGCATTTGGAGCATTCCCATTTGTATTTACTATTGCAATTGTTTTATTACTAGGTAGTGCTTTAATAGCTTATCTTTATAAGATGAAATCAAATGAATTTGTTGAAAATTTCTATACTGGATTAAAAATGCTATATAAACCAATATTATTCTTAATTGGAGCTTATGTAGTATTTGGTATTAGTTATATCTCACCAGTTGCTCCAACTGTTGCAAACTGGTTAGCTAATCTTGTTGAAGGATTTAATCCATTTATAACTTCAGCAATTGCATTTGTAACAAGTGTATTCCAAATTGATTTTGGTTATATATCTTATACAATTGGAGGTTTAATAACTTCAACTTATGCTGCTAATATAGAACTTGCACATACTATATTCTTAACAATCTACGGTTTAGTTCAAGTAGTTTTACCAACTAGTGCTTTATTAGTTCTAAGCTTATCAATGATGAAAGTTGACTACAAAGACTGGATAAAATATATTTGGATGTTTGTTGTAGGTATGTTAGTAGTATTATTAATTCTATTTACAGTAGTAACTTATATTTAGAGTTCTTGTTAAAGAACTCTTTTTTTATGGTATAATAATGCTATGGAAAGTATAAGAAAGATTAAATCCTTAATAGCATTGATAAATAAGAAATGTGATGATGAATCTTTATCTATTGCTCAAGTATTAGAAAAAATGAATTTAAGCGTCTTTTCTTTTTTTAGTATGCTTTTGGATGATAATCGCTTGTTGGAAGAAGAAGTTATCTCATATTTGAATGGAATAATAAATGTAATAGATGCTAGATTTGAATTTTCCAGTGGTATGGATTTAGAACATGATGAATTAGAGATATATTCTAAAATGGAACATATTAGTATTGGCATACTTAAAAATGAGATAAGAATAAATGCTAGTAAATCATGGAGCGATGATGCATTTACTTATTTTGAAGAAGAAGCGTTTTCTATAAGATTTAAAAAGTATTTAGAACGTATTCATTATGGAATTACTACAACTACAAATAATGATGAACTAACAAAAAGATCAGTAACTCATAAATATCCACTTAAGCATATGAAACTAGGTGTTACATATAGTATTGAAGAACAACAAGATTCTTTTGAAGTTACAATCAATGATGATTTTTTACAAAGTGATTTAGAAGCTGTAAAAAGAAGTTTTAATAACTTTAATTATTTTCCAGCACGTATATTATTAGAAGAATATCCAACTCCAATGAAAGTTGTATCAAAAGAGCCTTCACTGAATAATTTTAAAATAAGATGAACATAATCTACATAGAATTAAAATGGAGGAATTCTATGTATAATCATTATAGCTTTGAAGTAAGTAAAATATTTAAAGGTGCTGAAAATATTATGGCTGAGTTACATCATCCATATGTTGGCACTGAACATTTGCTTTTGAGTATGTTAAAATACAGCTCATTTATAAGTGAACTATTTTTAAAATATAATTTAACTTATGATATTTTTAAAGAAGAATTAACAAAAATATTAGGAACTCCATCTAAAAAGAATTCACTATGTTTGCAAACACCTCTTTTAAAAAGAGTTATTAAACTGGCCCAAGATATTGCTGGAAGTAATGAATTAAATGAAGCTCATTTACTAGAAGCTTTAATTGAAGAGGGCGAAGGAATTGCTATTCGTATTTTGCTTAGCATGGATATTGATATTGATCAAATATATGATGATTTAAAGAAGAATGATAAAAAATATAATCCTAAATTAGAAATATATAATATTGGCAAAAATCTTCAAGAAATTGTTTCAAATGAAGATGTTTTAATTGGAAGGGATAATGAAATAAACCTAATTATTGAAACTTTAATACGTAAAAATAAAAATAATCCACTGCTTATTGGTCATGCTGGTGTGGGAAAAACTGCTATAGTTGAAGAACTTGCTAGAAGAATTAATAAAGGGTGTGTTCCAAAAGGATTAAAAAATAAAAAGATCGTATCATTAGAAATGTCTTCTTTAATAGCTGGTACTAAGTACCGTGGTGAATTTGAAGAAAAATTAGGTAAAATAATAAAGGAATTAGAAAACAATCCTGATATTATTTTATTTGTTGATGAAATTCATACTATGGCTAATGCTGGAGGAGCAGAAGGTGCAATTAATGCCAGTGATATTTTAAAGCCATATTTAGCTCGTGGAGAGATAAAGCTAATCGGAGCCACTACTGCCAATGAATATAATAAATTTATTTTAAAAGATAAAGCCTTAAATCGTCGATTTGAGTTAATAAATGTAATAGAACCAAACTTAGAAGAGACAAAGAATATTCTTTGGAAAATAAAACCATCTTTTGAAAAACATTATAATATTAAAATTAGTAAGACAAATATTACAGACATTGTAGATTATGCTGATAAGTATTTATTAAATAGATATAATCCTGATAAGTCAATTGATCTTCTTGATAGTTTATGTGCTATGAAAGAAGTTGAAAATAATAAAGAAAAAGAAATAGGGAAGTTAAGTCAAAAATTAATGAGTATTATAAAAGAAAAGGAAAGTATGGTTCAAAAAAATGATTTTGATAAAGCCTTATCTCTTAGAATTGATGAGATTAATATAAATAATAAAATAAATAAGTTAAAAAACCAATCAGCAAAGATAACTAATAAGGATATTAAGAACATAATTTATCGTAAATGTAATATTCCACTATGTGATAATTCTAGTTTATATGATTTATTAAACGCTCATTTAAAAGAAGTAATTATAGGTCAAGAAAAAGCAATTGATAAAATAATATATAGTTTAAAAGATCATGAAGAAAACATACCGCTTTCAATTTTATTAACAGGTTCAACTGGTGTTGGAAAAACGCAAACGGTAAAAGAGATAAGCGATTTTTTAAAAATGCCTTTAATTAGACTTGATATGAGTGAATATAACTCTGAAATATCTGTAAGTAGATTAATTGGTGCAAGTGCAGGATATGTAGGATATGATGATGAAAATGTTTTTGATAAATTAAAGATAAATCCTTATTCTTGTGTTTTATTAGATGAACTGGAAAAAGCTCATCCTAAAGTTATTAATCTTTTTTTACAGATTTTAGATGAAGGATTTATAACTAACTCTAAGGGAGAAAAGATTGATTTTAAAAACACTTTTATTTTTATGACAAGTAATGGAAAAATTAGTAAGTCTATTGGATTTATGAATAAGAAGGTTGATTTAGAAAATGATTTTAGTAAAGAGTTTTTAGCAAGAATTAGTGAAGTTATAGCTTTTAATGATATAGATGAAAATATGATAAAAGAATATTTAGATAAAAATGGTATAGATGACTTAGATATAGTAAAAGATTACGATTATCATAATTTGGGATTTAGAGGTTTAGATAAATATTTGCATCAGTGGCGAAAAAAAGTAAAAGCTAACTAAAAATTGACAAAAAGGGCAATAAATGTTAGAATAGGCGTACTAAAAAAGGGGGAATTAGTATGCCTTTTGATTTTGATGTTTTTGTTATTGATATGGCAAATATGGCTAGTATGGCATTTGAAGCAAGAAAAGTTAGTATTTTAAATCAAATGGAAGCTGAAATAAAAATGAGTAATTCGTATGCTGAAGGATCTTTTCAAGCTTTAAATGCTGCTATTTTAGGTAGTTATTATGGTAAAGTTGAAAATGCTAAGAATCGTGATGAACTAAATGCTATAATGGATGATTGCTTATATGAGTGTAGAATAAATTATCTTGCTTATTATAATCATCTCATAGGCGAAATGTTAGCCGAAAAGTCTCATAGATCTGCATATATGCCAGCTATATTATTTCCAAAGTTTACTTTTAAAGAAGCGGATGAAATTAAAAGTGTATTAGAATGTGCAAGTAGAGCATCTGGAAAAATGATAAAAGCAGACGAAACAATTCGAGCTGGAAAAATTTCATGGGAAGCTTATGCTATTATGGAATTACAAAAATTGGCCAAAGGATTAAAAACTTTTGAAGAAACTGATGAAGACTATGGAATAATAGTTGCTAGGCTTGGAGCAAGACTAGAAGATTATTTAGCTAACAAAGACGTGATTGAAGCCAGTGAGATTAGTGATATTTTATCTTTGTTAGATGAAATTGCAACTGAGATTATTAAAGAAAGAGACATGAAAAAGTTGGGTAACAGATTATCAAGGATAAGATTTAGAGACTTAGAAAAAGATAGACGCTTTGTTGAAGCATGTAGTTAATAAGAAACTAATTATTAGTTTCTTTTTTTGTTCTATAATGATAGTTTCATCATAAACTTATTTTGGGAGGACAAGCTCATGGGACTAAATGATGAAGCAGTAGTCAAAGCAAGAAAAGAGTATGGATCAAATGAAATAACAAAGCAAAAGAAAAACACTTTCTTAAAACTATTATTAGAATCTCTTGGAGATCCAATAATAAAGATTTTGTTGATTGCCTTAGCAATTAAAGTGGTAGTTTTATTTCGTAACTTTGATTGGTATGAGACAATAGGGATTTTAATTGCAATCCTCTTAGCATCATTTATATCAACAATATCTGAATATGGTTCAGAACAAGCATTTAGCAGATTGCAAGAAGAATCTTTAAAAACAAAAGCACGTGTTAGAAGAAACGGTATTATCAAGGAAATACCTATAAGTGAAATTGTTGTTGGTGATATTGTTTTGCTAAGCAGTGGAGATAAAATACCTGCAGATGGATATTTAGAAAAGGGAAGTTTAAGTGTTGATGAGTCAGCTTTAAATGGTGAAACTAAAGAAGCTAAAAAAACATGCAAATTAGGAAGTAATATTTTAGATAAAAACAAAGTATTTCGTGGTTCAGTTGTTTATAACGGTGAAGCAGAAATGCATGTAACTATGGTAGGAGATAATACTATAATAGGAAAAATATCTCAAGAGTTACAAGAAGATATTCCGGAAAGTCCTTTAAAAATGCGATTAAGGGGACTTGCGAAAACAATTAGTAAGATTGGTTATGCCGGAGCTATTTTGGCGAGTCTTTCTTACTTGTTTTCAAGTATTGTTTTAGAGAATAACTTTGACATTGATTTAATAATTGCAACTATCCAAGATTTTCCAGTAATGTTTAATCATTTAATCTATGCTTTAACATTATCCGTAACTATCATTGTTGTAGCAGTTCCCGAAGGTCTTCCTATGATGATTACTTTAGTTCTTTCAAGTAATATGAAAAAGATGCTAAAGGACAATGTTTTAGTTAGAAAGCTAGTAGGAATTGAAACTGCAGGAAGCTTAAATGTTTTATTTACTGATAAAACCGGAACTCTTACAAAAGGTATTTTGAAAGTTACAGAGTTTGTTACTGCAGATTTGAAAGTTTTTAAAAAAATTGATGCGATCAAAAATAGTTCTATTTATAATTGTGTTTATACATCTTTACATGATAATAATGCTAGTATAAATAGCTCAGGAACAATTATTGGTGGAAACTCTACTGATAGAGCACTTCTAGAATTTATAAAAGAAGATAAAAACATAAAAAATAAAATTATTCATAAAGAACCATTTGATAGTGCTAAAAAGTATAGTAGTATAACCCTAGATGATGGAACAATTTTTATTAAAGGGGCTAAAGAAGTTCTTTTGCCTAAATGTAAAGAGTTTATTAACTCTTATGGAAAAAAAGAAATACTTAGAAGTAGTACTTTGATTGAAAAAAGAATTGAGTTATATACAAAGTCTTCAGGACGCGTTTTAATGTTTGCGTATGGTAAAAATGTTGATAATCTAACTTTAATTGGATTTGTTAATATTAAAGATGAACTTAGACCTGAAGCTAAAGAAGGAATTAGATTAATCAAAAATGCTGGAATTTCACCAATTATGATTACAGGGGATGCAATAGATACTGCAACATCTATTGCTAAAGAGGTTGGTCTTATTTCAATAGATAAAAACTTAGTTTTAAGCAGTAGTGATCTTGCTAAATTATCTGATGAAGAATTAAAAGCTAAGATAAGTAAATTGGCAGTTATAGCTAGGGCACTACCTCAAGATAAAAGTCGACTTGTCAATATAGTTGAGGATATGGGACTAGTTGTTGGAATGACTGGTGATGGAGTTAATGATGCTCCTGCTTTAAAAAAAGCAAATGTTGGTTTTGCCATGGGAAGTGGGACAGAAGTTGCTAAAGAGGCAGCAGATATTGTAATTTTAGATAATAATATTTTATCTATAAGTAAAGCAATTTTATATGGTAGAACAATTTTTAAAAGTATAAGAAGATTTATAATTTATCAATTGACAGTTAATATGTGTGCTCTTGTTTTATCAATTGTAGGTTCATTTATTGGAGTATCTACTCCAATAACAATTGTGCAAATGCTTTGGCTTAATATGATTATGGATACTTTTGCAGGAGTAGCATTCTCATTTGAACCACCACTTCTTGAATACATGGAAGAAAAGCCAAAGAAAAGAGACATGCCAATTATAAATAAATATATGTATAGTCAAATAATTTGGACTGGTACATATTGCGCAATGCTTTGTATATTGTTTTTAAAAATGCCACTAATTAAGTCAATTATTAGAGTAGGTAGTGATTCTAAATATTTAATGACAGCATATTTTGCAATGTTTATATTTATGGGAATCTTTAATGCATTTAATGCTAGAACTACCAGAATTAATATTTTTGCAAATCTTTCTAAAAATAAAGTTTTTATAGGAATATTTACATTTATTTTTATAGCTCAAATATACATTATTTATTATGGGGGAGATGTATTTAGGACTTATGGTCTAGAGATAAAAGAATTAATAATTGTATTTGTTTTAGCTTTAACTGTCTTTCCAATTGATTGGTTACGAAAACTAATACTTAAGAAAAAACGGGTAAATATTAATGTTTAAAATTAGCTTAGTGCTAATTTTTTTCATTAAAACTTGTTGATTTTTTACTGTTTGTATAATATAATAGTAATGCATTGGGAAATTCTGCGCCCATAGCTCAACTGGATAGAGCGCTAGACTACGGATCTAGAGGTTGGGGGTTCGAATCCCTTTGGGCGTACCATTTTTATTATCGAGAAGTAGCACAATTTGGTAGTGCACTTGGTTTGGGACCAAGGGGTCGCAGG
>CAZSXH010000026.1:0-9777 GCA_964611015.1 uncultured Muribaculaceae bacterium | reverse complement strand
CTTTGATAACGTGTTTTCAAATCTGCTATTTCTTTATTAAGCATTTTTTGAAGCACACCAAATTCAATAGGAATATGCTTAATTGCAAGCTTTACTCCTTGAATATTAGTTATATCTGATAAATATCCTGCCGGAATATTTTTAGGAAAAGCAATAATTGTTAAAATAGTAGAATACTTGCCTCCTAAAACAAATTCTGTAGGTTTAAAATCCATCCCTTTTGGAGCTACTTCGCTTTTTAACTTACTCATTACATCACCGCCCCAAAATTAGATTGTTCTCCACCATTTAGGAAGTTATCTAATACTATTCTTAAATCATTATTTGAAGTTTGAATTGATTGAAGACCAGCAGAAGCAAGTCCACTAATAATGCTGTGAAGCTTCTTTTGGACAAGTTCTAATCTTTTTTCTTTAAATAATATATAGTATTCTGTATCAACAACATTATATTCAGCACTCATAAATAGATTTGCTTTATTTATGTCTTGCATAATAAGCTTTCTCACTTCATTAGTTTGAGCATTATTATACATTAGTTGTAATTGAGATAAATATACATCAATATCAACTGGACGATCAGCTATAAGTAGCCAAAATTCAAAGTCAATACTGTTATAAAAATTTCTTAAATTATATATAGTAGCATTTTGACTTCCTTGATCCATGATAAATATATTTTTTGGCATTACTTTAACACCAGTAACATAAGTGCCATCATCAAGTTGAATCATTCCATTTAGTATCGCTTTTACTGGAAGCCAATCTTCAGCAAAACTAACACCACTTGGAACATTACTATTTAATTTCTGAGCCATCTTTCACACACCAACCTCTCCAATAATATCTTCTAGGATTAAATAAATAATTAATCACATTTATAATAAATTGTAATACATTGTGATAATACATCACTGGCATCACTAATAAGCCAGTTATTAATGCAGGAAGTAGAATAATTATCATCTGCGTTAATGAAGCATTTTGTACTATCAATAAAAGCAGTATAGTCAAACCACAACCTGAACCAAACAGTATAATATCAGTCATTGTAAAATAACCGAGTATTAACTGCGACTTCTTAGAGTTTGCAGGTATTATATAATTGTTCATTCCCCTTCATCATTCCTTTCTTATTTTCCTTCAGCCTTTTTTTCTTGAATCTTTTGATTTATCTTACCTTGTACTTCACCATTTAAAGACTTAAACTTATTATCAACTTGCATTAATGAACCAATTCTTTCATCTAATTGTGTTTTTGCTGCCTTTATAGAATTTATATCATCTGATGTTAAGGCCACATTAATTTTTTCTACTTCACTTGCTGATAAACCAGTTAAATTTAATTCTGCAATTGCAGCTATATCACTATGTTGCTTCTTAAATGTTTCAAATGCAGCATAAATATTTGTTGCTCTAGCATCATGTTTATCATCTAGTTTCTTTTGAACAGCAGCCATAGAAGCAATTTTAACTGCAGAATCATACTTATCAATTCGTTCTCTTTGTTCTAGAATAGCTTCCTGTCTAGTTATTCCCATTTCTTTAGCATAAGCATCTACATCCATTTCTTGTGCAGATTTTAATAACCCTGTATATTGTCTAACTGTTGTATCATCTTCAACTAAGTCAAATAAATCTTTTTTAAACTTCATACCTTCTTGGTAAATAGCTTGTTCTTTTTGTAATGCTTCTAAACCACTGCCAACACCCCAGAATTCTCCAACACTTTTAGCAGCATCAAATACATGGCCTGCTATTGGGATTCTATGAGATGCTTTATAAGCAGCTCTTTTTTCTCTTTTTTCTAACGCAGTCGCAGCTCCCTTGCTAGCAGCACTTTTTACATCGCCGAAACTTTTAGCACCTCTTCCATTCCAACCAGAACGTACGGAACCTGAAGCCGCTCCAGCAATTGATGAACCTGCACCTCTAACTCCAGCTTTAAACTTATTCCATCCGCCTTTAGCAGCGCCAATATTTTTAAAAGCGTTAACGGCATTTCTACCAAACATAGTAGCACCACCGCCAATGGCAGCACCAGCAAGTAATCCCCCACCTTGAGCAAGCTTGTTTCTAATTCCAAGGCTCATGCTTCCAGTATCTAGATGAAACATTTCACTTAATAATTTTGGTGCTTCTTTAATAAACATTACTACACCCATTATTAACAATGCTTTAGCAAGCAATACTTGAGTAAAAGACAACCTTGGATTTTGAAAACTAGCTATGCTACCAAAATTTCTTATAATTTCGTTTATTAAGAGAACACCTAAATACAATATTGCTATTCTTAAGAAAACATCAATAAAAGTGCTTGTTGTCTTTTTTACCCATGTAGAAAATACATCTTTCATTTTACCACCAGGTAATATTCTACATATCACAGGAACAGGAGCGATAATTTGAAAAAACATTAATTTAACAACACGCACTGCCATATCAAAACAGAAATTTAATAAAATATAAGCAACAAAAATACCTGCAACTGTAGAAATCAAAGGCATGTAATCTACAGATCCTTCGTCGGCAATTGCTTCACCATACTTACTAAACGCTGTAAATGATTTGTCTTGGTCTAATACGCCTTTTGTCATTGATGCTAATGTTGGTCCATTTTGGAAAAATATCCATCCATTACCATTAATCATATTAGCACATTCACTTAAGCCAACACCAGTGGTAGGATCAACTTTATACTTTTCTCCTTGATTATTACACCACTCTTCATTCTCATGAAAAAATGAAGTAAACGTGTAATAAGCCATTCTCTTTCCAGGAGAACGAATAGCTCCATCACCGTTTATTTGCAATTCATACTCAGATCCTAGTATCAACTTAGGTATAGTATCATAGTTTAAAATAGAGTTTTGAATATTGTAGGCAACAGTAAAAACAGTTGGTAAAACAACTATAATAATTAAAGATACTATTAAATTTTGAATTATTTTAGGAAAAGAGCTCTCTCCTTTAGCAAAAGAATCAGGATCTATTACAGCTTTTAATAAGCTATATGCTAAAATAAATAGCATAATCATTCCCAAAACAATATAAATTCTATTAACTATTGCTCTATAAGTATCTTCTTGGAAAAGATTTGCTTTTGCTAACGCTTCGAATATATCATACAAATAATCTACTAAGTTATAAATAGCACCATCAATGTATAAAAGTATATTGAATACAATAGACACTATTTATCACCTACCCTATCCCACATGTGCCATAAGCACCAAATAAAGACATTATAAAATCAACTATAATTGGCAAAAAGAATATTAAAATACAATAAACAAATCTTTTTGCAGCAGTTACTCCAGCTTTCTTTAAAGCATCTTTATCGTTTTGAACTAAAGCTTTAAAGAAGTCCATGGTAACTAAAAGCAACAAAGCTCCAATAGCAAGATATTTAATTACATTTAAACACCATTGAATCCAATAAGCAGGATATTTAAAATTAGTTTTATCGCCAAAGATACTTGTACAAGTAGAAACACTACCAACAATCACATCTCCACCAGTACCCGAATCGCCCTTTGATTCAGATGATTCAGATGATTCAGATGTATCTCCTGAAGTTAAAGCAACAGCTGGAGTTTGTCCTCCTTGGCTAGTTGAATATACTGAAGCATAGTTTCCGCCCCTACCTCCACTGGAAGCAATATAGACATTTTGTGGACAGTAACCATCGCTTGGAATTTTAAAATTTGCTGTTCCAACAGAATAACTAGGTCTAAATCCTTCTACTGTATTATCAGTGTAAAATATTAACGTATATTCTCCATAAACGCATTTTCTTAAAACTGTTTTGTTTGTTACTTCTGAGCTATTTGAATTATTTGAGTTATTATCGGTATTAGTATCATTTACAACCTTCGAATCACTCAAGTATATTCCTGATTGCTTTGTTGGATCAATACCTATTTGGCTTGGTGTGAAAGAATAGCTTGATTTTTGGCCTCTAGGTTGTGAATCTACTTTATGATATATTTTTTCAGGACAATAAAGATTATTGTCGCTATCAATCAAATCAGCTTTTGTAACAAAAGAATTTAATGTTATCGCCGCTGCAGCATGCTGGTTTAAGTTAACCAATTTTGTAGTTAATTCCCCTTTTTCTGAAATTTCAATAGACAAATTACCATATAGACAATATAGTGTTGCCGCTTTTATATTTAAAGAAAAAGAAAAAAACGCAAAAAAACTTAGAATTAGAGTAAATATTAATGTTCTATTCTTAAAAAAGTTTTTCATTTTATTTCACTCCATTCTCAAGTTACACTTGTACTTAAATTTTACCACAATTGTCTAGTATCGTCAATTTTTATTGTGAAAAATTTCTCTGTAAAAAAACTAAAGATTATTGTATACTAATACTAGGTGATATAAAATGCAATTTCAAGAACTAAGCGAAAAAGAATTCTCTAGCTTTGTTGATTCAAGACCAGAAAAAAACTTTTTTCAAACAATAAATACTTACAATCGTTTAAAAAAGGAAGGATGCGAAGTATACTTAGTTGGAGTAAAAGATAAAGATAAAGTTTTAGCAGCATCTTTAATTGCAGCTACTAATCATAAATTTATGGGTAAAACCACTTTTGAAGCATATAAAGGTTTTATATTAGATTATGAAAATAAAGAGCTTCTTAAATTTATGACTGAAGAAGTTAAAAAGTTTTTAAAAGAAAAAAACGCCTTAAGACTTATAATTGATCCATATATTCCTAATGTATCAAGAGATATGGATGCAAACATAATACCTGGTGTAGATAATAAACATATAAGAGATTACCTTGAAAGTTTAGGATATAAATATAACGAAACAGGAGCTCAAGTAAAATGGTGTTATTGTTTAGATATAAATGGTAAAAGCAGTAGCGACTTATTTAATGAATTTAGAAGTAGCACTAGAAATAATATTAATAAAACAATTTCTAAATTTAAATTAAACATTAAAACTTTAAAAAAGGAAGAATTAAGTGAGTTTAAAAAAATTACTAGTGATACTTGTGATCGTAGAGATTTTAGTGATAAATCTTTAAAATATTATGAAGATATGTTTGATGCTTTTAAAGATCTAGTTACATTTAAAATTTGTGAGCTTAACTGTGATACTTATAAAGCTGGATTAGAAGAAGAAATAAAAGAATTAAAAAGAAAACACACAGAGCTTTCGGATTCACCTTCTAATCGTAAGAAAAAAGAAGTTATGCTTCAAGATATTGAAAATAATGAAAAGAAAATTAAGCAAATTGATGAATTAAAAAAAGAAAAAGGAAATGTTATTCCTCTTTCCGCAGCTATGTTTATGCTATATGGTGATGAAATTGTTTATTTATTTAGTGGTTCTTATGCCGAATTAATGCAATACTGTGGTCAATATCGCTTACAATGGGAAATCATAAAATATGCTGCAGATAACGGATATAAAAGATATAACTTTTATGGTATAGAAGATGTCTTTGACCCTAATGGTAAAGATCGTGGAGTATATGAATTTAAAAAAGGATTCGGGGGATATGTTGAAGAACTTTTAGGTTCATTTATTCTCCCAATTGATAACAAATATAAAATATATGATTTTTTAAGAAAAATAAAAGGTAGCAAATAATTGCTACTTTTTATTTACCCATTTATAAAATTTATATAGGTTTGGTCTTATTGGTAAATCAAATTCTCCGATAAACTCAACAGTTTCTCCTCCAAACCCACGTTTAACCTCATAAATACCATAGTCTTTGTCATCTTTATTCAAAATGTTTTTAACTCCTAAAAAGTTAACATACTCTTTTTTCATGCTTATAGCATCCTTAATCATCGCTGGATAAAAAGCATATTTAGGATTAAATTTACGATAATTATTATCCATACCACTAGCAAAAGCAACAATTTCATTGTATTTAGAAATTGTAACTAAAGATGCAATCTCAGTTTGTTCTTCTAAAGACTTAGCCATGATTATTTCTTCATTATATTTTTGAATCATACTATTAATAATAGATTCTTGATTTTTAATCTTCTTTCCTATATTATCATGTTTCTTCTTTTCTTGAAGATCTACTAACTCTCTATTTAAGTTAGCTATTTTTTCTTTTAAATTGTCTAAATATATATTCTTATCAATATAAGTAATATAAAGCTTAACATCACTTTTAAATGTTTCTAATAATCTCATATAAAAATTTTTACTTAATCCTGAAAATTCTTTTCTACTTGTAGTAAGTTCAAAAAAATGCAATACATCATCCAGACGATCAGCACTCACTACTTTTATACGTACTCCACGAAATTCAGATGACTCAATGTTCTTTTTAGTACTTTTATTCATCTCACTAAGCTGTTCATCAAAACTACTCTTTACATTTAAACGATGAATAAAACGAAACTGCAAAGTTTCATAGCCGGTGTTGTACCCAAAATGAATAAAACCGTTTCTTTTTAATTCTTCTATTAAATCACTACTACTTTGAATCATTGACTTTTCCATTTTAGGATTATAAGTTGCCAAAATAATCGGAGAATCCATTCTAAAAAATATAACTTTCTTCTTACTTAAATATTTAATTAAGGCATTTTTAAATCCCAAGATATCACTATAATCATAGATAAAACCTCGTGATGCATAAGCCATATGATATCCTTTTAATACTTTTGAGTATATAAGTAAAGACACTCCCACTAACAATTCATTTTTAAAAAGTCCTACTAACTCACACTTTTTATCCTCAAGTTCTTTAAAACTTTTCCATTCTACACTTTGATAAAACGTTTTTAAAGAGCTGGTTTCTACAAAATCAGTATATGTCTTTTCATCTATTTCTTTAATTATCATTATTTTCACCTGTATTATGTTTGCCAAATGGTAAATAACCCATTATTTTCTTTACTATATTATTACCAAAAAGATTAGTTATTATGTTCATCTTATATGTTAAGAACAAATAGATAACTCCACCTACTCCAGCATAAATAGCTATATAAACTAGTGATGTTAGCTTAGATGCATTATTTATAGGAAGAACTATTTTTAATAAAGATAATACCACAATCATCACTATTGTAACTAAAGCCACTCTAACAAATGTTTTTAAAGCTGGTTTATAAGTGATTTCTTTAATCTTTTTTATTTCTCTAATAACAATTGCAATTGATATTACATAACCGGTCATTGTTGCAAATGAAGCACCATAAAAGGCAGGTATACCAAGTTTATTACATAAAAGCATAAATGGTACATCAAGTAAAGCATTGCTAATAAATCCTGCAAATACAGCAATATATACCGTTTTAAATTTGTTTATAGCTTGAGCAGTTTGAATACATATTAAATAAACATTACATAAAATTGCAGTTAAAATACTTACTTTAAATACAATTGGACCTAAAACGCTTGCTCCATAAAATACATTCCAAACTGGTTCTGCCAAAAAAGACAAACCATTTGCTGCTGGAATTGATACAAATATAATTATTTTTAATGACTTGTTAACAATATCATTTAATGATTTATACTCCTTTTTTGTATATGAGGCAACGACATTTGGAATAAGACTTACAGTAAGTCCAGTTGCAATTGCTGTTACTATTGAGTTTAATTTATATCCCCATGTTGTTACTGCACTAGCAACAAATTCAGCATCAGCCCCTGTAAATCCTATTTTAGATAAAGTTCTAATTATGAGCGACATATCAATCGTATTATAAATATTAACTGTAACATTTATAATAACAAAAGGGATTGCATAGTAAAATATTTTCTTTAATATTTCTTTATTGCTAATATTATCTTTTGGTAATTTTTCACCTAAATTAAGTTCTTTTTTGTGATCATAAATCTTTTTGAAAATGTAAACTATTGCTACAAGTCCACCCCAAAGGGCGCCAGATACGGCAATAGCAACTCCAATAGAAACTTTAGTTTTAAGTAAAACTATAGATACAAAACTTCCTATTAATACTACTGCAATTCTAACAATTTGCTCTAACATTTGACTAAATGAAGCAGGCTTTATATAGTTATGTCCTTGCAAAAATCCTCTTCCTACACTTAAAAATGGTATTATAAGTATTGCAAAAGATACAACAAAAATAACCATAGTTATATCAGCAAGAGAATTACCTCCCGCTTTATTACCAACAATCCACATGGCAACATTTTCTGAAAAGAACATTAAAAACATAAAACAAAACAATGATAGTATTCCTACAATTAAAATACCCAATTTAAAAGAACGAACTTTTGCTTCTTTCATTTCTTTTGAATCAAATTCACTTACTAGTTTACTCATAGCAATAGGAATACCTGCTGATGATATACTTAGAAATATTTGATAAATATTATAAGCATAACTATATAAAGTACTTCCTTGAGCACCAATTATAGAATAAAAAGGAATAACATATAGCATACCAAGCACTTTTGTAAAAACAATAGCAAGTGTGGCAATAACTGTACCTTCAATAAACGTATTTTTTTTCAAAAGTTATCAGTTCCTTCCCTATTATTAGTTTATCAAACTTTTATGAACTTAACAAGCCTAGCTGTAAAGACAAGTTATATCTATTTATTATAAATACTAAAAATAATAATACAAGAAAATCTCAGTTTAAACGACAAATATTATGACAATAAATGTCAATGCATTTAAAGATAAAAAAAGATGTGTTATAATTAATATGGTGATACTATGAGAGGCTTTTTAACAACATTACTTATTATCATTATTATCGTAGGCATTTTAGCAATAATATATTCAATAGTATATAATAATCTGGTAGGATTTAAACTAAAGATTGAAAAAGCTGAAGGCATTATTGATGAAAGTCTTCGCAAAAAATATGATTTAATTGCTAAAATAAATATTGCTATTAAAAAAGTAGTAAAGAAAAAAGATTATTTAAAAGAATATATTGATCTAAAAAATAAAAAAATAAGCAATTATGAGCTAGATCGCAAATTAACTGAAGCTCATAATATAATATTAGAAGTACAAGGAGATCATAAAGAGTTAGATAATAAAGATGTAAATAAAAATCTTAAAGAAATCGATAAAATAAATGAAACTTTAGCTTCATGTAAAAACTATTATAATAAAAACACTTCAGAACTAAATCAAGTGATTAGAAAATTTCCATCTAATATTGTAGCAAAAATACACGGCTATAAAATTAAACCATTCTTTGATGGCAAAAACATGCAAGATGCTATAGTTGATGACTTTAAATTATAAAAAAGAAGCTTAGCTTCTTTTTTTTATTACTTTGACCAATCAATTGGAGATAAATTGTTTTTTATTAAATAGTTATTAGTTTTAGAAAACGGTTTACTACCAAAAAAGCCTGAATATGCTGAGAATGGTGATGGATGAGGACTGGTTATAATATAATGTTTAGGATTTGATATTAATTTTGCTTTTTCTTTAGCAAAGTTTCCCCATAAAATAAATACAACTGGTTCATCTTTCTTGTTTAATACTTTAATAATGTAGTCAGTCATAGGTTCCCAACCTAAATTACGATGACTAGCGGCTTTATCTTTTTCCACAGTTAGTACTGCATTTAATAAAAGTACTCCTTGCGATGCCCATCCTGTTAAATCACCATTATCTTTTGGAGTAATCCCTAAATCATCGTTTAACTCTTTATAAATATTTTGAAGTGATGGTGGGATTTTTATTCCCTTTTGCACTGAAAACGAAAGTCCGTGAGCTTCCCCTTCACCATGATATGGATCTTGACCTACAATCACTACTTTAGTATTTTTAAAACTCGTTAGTTT
>CAZSXH010000025.1:0-9869 GCA_964611015.1 uncultured Muribaculaceae bacterium | reverse complement strand
AGTTCTAAGAAAAATTACTATTGAAGACTGTGTTGCCGCAGATAAGATATTTGAAAGTTTGATGGGTGACGAAGTTGAACCAAGAAAGAAATTTATCGAAGAATATTCAACAAAAGTTGATGCTGCAAGTCTAGACTTTTAGGGAGGTAAAAAATGGAAGAAGAAAAAAATAATTTAGATGAATTATTAGATCGCGCTATGGAAGATGAAGTTGAAACAGAAGAAGTTGTTGAAACTTCAGAAGAAATAGAAGATGAAAGCAATTCAAATGGAGAATTTAGTGGATATTTTCACGAAAGAGATAGATTAGATCACAATAATATTGTTGATGAAGTATCTACATCATTTATTGAATATGCGTTAAGTGTTATTAAATCTCGTGCTTTACCAGACTTAAGAGATGGTTTAAAACCTGTACATCGTCGTATTTTATGGTCAATGTATGAATCTGGTTATACACCAGATAAACCTCATAGAAAGAGTGCTAAAACAGTCGGAGAAGTTATGGGTAATTACCATCCACATGGTGACTCTTCTATTTATGAAGCAATGGTACGTTTGGCACAAGACTTTAATCAAAGATATATGTTAATTGATGGCCATGGTAACTTTGGTAATATTGAAGGTGATGGCGCTGCAGCAATGCGTTATACTGAATCAAGACTTGCTAAGCTTTCATTAGAACTTCTTAGAGATATTAACAAAGATACAGTAGATATGGAAGATAACTTCGATGCTACAAGAAAAGAACCTTTAGTATTACCATCAAGATTTCCAAATGTTTTAGTTAATGGATCAATGGGTATTGCTGTAGGTATGGCTACTAATATTCCTCCTCATAATTTAGGAGAAGTAATAGATGGTTGTGTTGCTTATATTGATAATCCAGAAATAGATACAAACGGTTTAATGCAATACATTAAAGGACCAGATTTTCCAACTGGAGGTTTAATCCTTGGAAATTCAGGTATAAAAAAGGCATATGAAACTGGAAAAGGATCAATTACTATTAGAAGTAAGGCAACTATAGAAGAAGTTGGAAATCATAGTAATATAGTTATTACTGAAGTTCCTTATGGTGTTAATACTATGGAACTTAAAAATAAAGTAGCTGAACTTGTTCATAATAAGATAATTGAGGGAATAGCAGATTACCATACTGATTTAAAAAATGGCATAAAAATAACAATCACTTTGAAAAGAGATGCAAATGCTCAAGTTATTTTAAATCAACTTTATAAGCATACAAACTTTCAAATCTCATATGGTATTAATTTCTTAGTTTTAGATGGTCAAACACCAAAAACATTAGGTATTCGTGATATAATCGCAAAATACATAGATCATCAAAGAGAAGTAATTGTAAGAAGAACAAAATATGAACTTGCTAAAGCAGAAGAAAGAGTTCACATTTTAGAAGGTTTAAAGATTGCCTTAGACAATATTGATGAAGTAGTTAAAATTATTAGAGCTGCTGATAGCGATGAAGAAGCAAGAAACAACCTTATTTCTCGCTTTGGATTAGATGAAATTCAAGCAAACAGTATTCTTGAAATGAGATTACGTCGTTTAACTGGTCTTGAAAGAGGAAAAGTTATCGCAGAACTTGAAGAATTACAAATAAAAATAGCAGATTATAAAGATATTTTAGCTTCAGAAGCTAGAGTTCTTAATATTATAAAAGAAGAAATGCTAGAAATAAAGAAAAAATATGCTGATGAACGTCGTACAAAGATTGATATGACTGCAATTGACTTTATTGAAGATGAATCGTTGATTCCTGAAGAAAACATTTTAATTGTTCTTACAAATAAAGGATATATTAAGAGAACTACAGCTGACACATTCAGATCTCAAAATCGTGGAGGTGTAGGGATTAAAGGAATGGCTACAAATGATGAAGATTTTGTAGAACATATGATTAATCTATCAACGCACGATTATATTCTATTCTTTACCGATAAAGGAAAGGTATATCGTTTAAAAGGTTACGAAATTCCTGAATATAGTCGTCAATCTAAAGGATTACCAATCATTAATCTATTGCAAGTTGAAAAAGACGAAAAAGTAAATGCAATAATTAAGATTAATAAAGACGAAACATGTAAATACCTATTATTTGCAACAGAACAAGGTGTTGTTAAAAAGACATTAATAAGTGAATTTGAAAATATCAGAAATAGCGGAAAAATATGTATTTCTCTTAAAGAAAATGATAAATTAATTGATGTTAAAAAGACTGATGGATCTAGTTTAGTTCTTTTAGGAAGCAACAGTGGAAGAATGGTTAAATTCAACGAAGAAGAAATTAGAGTAATGGGTAGAACAGCAGCAGGTGTTAGAGGTATTAACCTAGGTGATGCTAAATGTATTTGCTGCGAAATTGTTTCTGAAGAAAATGTGATATTGCTAGTAACAGAGAACGGTTACGGCAAACAAACAAACGTTTGTGAATATCGTCAGACGAAACGTGGAAGCAAAGGTGTTAAAGCGTTAAATGTGACCGAGAAAAACGGTAGTCTTGTTTCAGTGAAAATTGTTGAGCCAGAAAAAGAATTAGTAATAATGACAGACTCTGGTATGACTATGAGAATGCCAATTGATCAAATATCTGTATTAGGTAGAGTTACTCAAGGATTAAGACTTATCAATTTAAAAGAAAATCAAAAGGTATCCACAATAAGTTTGGTAGATAAAGAAACAAAAGAAGATGAACCAGATAATCCTGAAGCAATTAATTCAGATGCTTCTGTTTCAAGTGAAAACGAAGATAGCGCTGTTTCTGAAGACGGTGCTAATACCGAAGAATAATTATATTTTAATTATATAGCAAACAAAAAGAATGTTTCACGTGAAACATTCTTTTTTAATCCGATAATTGTTAAAATCAAAATCTAAATATGTTTAATAACAAAATATACAATCTACATACCAAAAAGACTGTATAATAATTATAATTGATAAAAGTAAATATCAACATATATGTTTCACGTGAAACATATATGTTAGATTTATATATCATTTTAAATAATACATTAAATATTTTTTACTTAGTCTACTCTATTGTTTTATAACGCAATTTAATTACACTTTATAAATATCAACGCTTTAGCTGTCGGTTTTGATCTTGTGTTATAAATGGTTGTTTGTTCTTTGCTTGTTACAGAAAAATTTTTGTTGTTGACAAATACTTTTCAAAAACGAACCTAAATTATTAATGCTTTGGTGTAAAATTATTTGTCAATAGCAAATTGTTATATTTACGTATAACGAACAAATGTATTTGTTTTAGAAATAAAAATATTTCCTGGGAAATAATTGGTTTACATAATAATTTTAAATAAATAGGAATGCTTTTATTAATCAATTACTTTATATGTTTGTAAAATTAAATTGTAATTATCACGCATATTTATGCCTACTCTAATAGATAACGAAATAATACTGAAGCTACTTTATTTAAACAAATATATTAATTTTTAAAATATTTCCCGGGAAATATTTGGTATAAAAGTTTTAGTAAAGTTGACAGTTCTAAACAATTTTGATATTATTTATACGTGCAACAAATATGCTGTAAACTGGTCAGGATTGGAAAATAGCAGCCACATCAGCCTCTGTTTGTGTGCACTTTTTATTTGAGAGGTAATATGAATATTAAATGGATAGAAGAAGCATTAAAAATAAGTGATGAATCATTAAAAACTAATGATGTTCCGATTGGAGCAATCGTTGTTTATAATGGTGAGATTATTGGAACTGGATATAATACTAGAGAAAAAGACGGAATTATATTAGGGCATGCAGAAATAAACGCAATTTTATCAGCTTCAAAAAATAGAAATACTTGGAATTTATCAGATTGTGATCTTTATGTTACTTTAAAACCATGTTCAATGTGTATGGAAATTATAAAGCAAAGTAGAATAAACAACGTGTATTATTTGTTAGAAAAACCGATGAACAAAAAAGAGTATGATAAAACAAAATTGATAAAAATTGATCATTCTGGTTTAGAAGATAAATGTACTAAAGAATTATCAGCTTTTTTTGTAAAATTAAGAGAAAAATAAGGTTAATTATGATATAATATTGTTAGTGGAGGTAGACCATGAATTACAAAGTTTTATATCGCAAATATCGACCTGATAGTTTTGAATCTTTAATTGGACAAAATCATGTTGTAACAATATTAAAAAATTCTATAAAAGATAGTAAAATAGCTCATGCATACTTGTTTTCTGGCCCTAGAGGAACTGGTAAAACATCTACTGCAAGAATATTAGCAAAATCTATTAATTGTTTAAAAAATGAGAATGGTCTTGCCTGTGACAAATGTCAGAATTGTTTATCTTTTGATAGTAATCCAGATATTATTGAAATCGACGCTGCTTCAAATAATGGTGTTGATGAAATAAGAGAGTTAATTAACAATGTTAAAATAATGCCTACAAGCTTAAAGTATAAGGTTTATATAATTGATGAAGTACATATGTTAAGTCAAAGTGCATTCAATGCTTTATTGCTTACATTGGAAGAACCTCCGGAACATGTAATATTTGTTTTAGCAACAACAAACTTAGAAAGTGTTCCTATTACTATAGTTTCACGTTGTCAAAGATTTGATTTCAGACGAATTGATGATGAAGATATATTTAATCATTTAAAAGAAGTGTGCGATAATGAAAAAATTAAATACGAAGCAGATGGCATTAGAGAAATAGTTAGCTTATCCGATGGTGGAATGCGTGATGCTTTAAGTATACTTGACCAATTATCAAAAAATAGTGATGTTATTACATCTGACTTAGTGTCAAAAGAAATAGGCAGTGTTTCGGATGAAAAATTATTAAGTATTTTAAAATGCTTAGGAAAAAATGATATAGATAAGTTCGATGAAATGTTTATGGAGTTACAAAGAACTAATTTGAATTATAAAGTGGTAATTAAAAAACTAGTTTATTTACTAAGTAAGGTTACTTCGGAAACTTTAAGAGGAAACAACAGTTATAATATTTCGTTTAATACATGTAAGAATTTAGTAATGGAATTAAATGATTTATTGAATAAGATAAATATAAATGTTGATCCATATTTATTAATTAAAATGTTATTTTATAATTATTTTGAAACAAGCGCAAACACACAAGAAAAAGTGATTGAAAATGCTATTCAAAAACAAGAAATAACAATAGAAAAAAAAGAAGTAAAAGAAGAACCTAAAAAGATTTCAAAAGAGGAAAAACTTCCTGAAAGTAAGCCGAAAAATAAGGTTGAAAAAATCGCAAATAATTTTATCGAAGTAAGAATTAATAATTGTTTTGTAAATGCTTCTAAAAAATATCTAAATGATTTGAAGGAACAATGGCGAAAATTTGTTGATGAAATTGATAATGCTTTAGTAAAAGGTCTTGTAAGTGACACTGAGATAGTAACGGCTTCAGATACTTATGCAATAATCATGACAACAATTCCTCATAAAGAAAAAGAAATTAATTCATCGATAACTAAAATAGAGGATGTTTTTTCAAAAATAACTAAATTAGAATATAAATTAGTTTTTATTGATGAAAAAGAATGGAAAAAAGAGAAAGAAAGATATATAAAGAACATAAAAGATAATTATGAGTATAAGTTGATAGAAGAAGTTAAAAACACAAAAGAAGAAGTTATAGATGATTTTAATATGTCATCAGTAGCTGATGTGTTTGATATAGAAAAAATAGAAGTTGAATAAAAGGAGAGATTATTTATGAATATGCAACAAATAATGCAACAAGCACAAAGAATGCAAAGAGATATTACAAAGAAAAAAGAAGAAATTGATGGAATGGTTTTTGATGGAAAATCAGAATGGGTAGAAATTAGTTTCAATGGAAAAAAAGAAATAAAGTCTTTCAAAATACTAAAGGAAGGAATTATTGAAGAAGACGACAAAGAAATGTTAGAAGACATGATCATGATTGCTATTAAAGATGCTTTTGACAAAATTGATGAAGAAACAGAAAAGAAACTAGGTCAATATGCTTCAATGAGTGGTCTTTTCTAAAATGATATATCCAGCATCGTTAGAAAAATTAATTAATTATTATAAGAAGCTGCCTGGTATTGGTGAAAAGAACGCTGAAAGATTAGCTCTTGCGACTTTAAATTTTAAAGAGGAAGAAGTTGATAAGTTTTCAGAGGCTTTAAAAGAAACAAAGAAGATTAAAAAGTGTAGTATTTGTGGTCATTTAACTGAAAATGAATTGTGTAATATTTGTGCTAATGAAAATAGAGACAAAAATTTGATTTGTGTCATTGAAGATTATAAGAGTGTGTTTTCTTTCGAAAAAGTTGGAAACTACAATGGCGTTTATCATGTGTTGAATGGATTAATATCACCAGCAGATAATGTTGGACCAGAAAATATTAATTTAAATTTACTGATAAAGCGTGTTGAAAGCTTAGAAAAACCAGAATTGATTTTAGCTTTAAAATCTACGGTTGAAGGAGAAACTACAACTCTTTATATAAAAAAAATATTTGAAAAAAAGAATGTATTAATTTCTAGATTATCTTATGGTATTCCAATGGGAGCAGAAATAGATTATTTAGATATTATTACACTTGATAAAGCACTAGAAGATCGAAAAAAAATAAGCGAATAAATAACCTAAAAATTCATATAGTTTCTTAGAGGAACCTTTATGAAAAAAGTTATATTTGTCGTATTAAAAAGAATAATATTTGCTATCTGTGTTGTGTATGCATTTAATTTAGTGGTCGCAGGGTTAAAAATATTTATACCAATTAATGCAATAACCGTAAGTGTTGTAGCATCACTGGGTATGAGTGGTCTTTTGGCACTTGTGGCAATATATTTTGCATTATCATAGGGAGGTATTGTGGAAGTAAAGGTTTTAGAAAAACTAGTTGATTATTATCGTGAGAACAAGCTATCTCACGCTTATTTAATTGAAACAAATAATACTCAACAATGCTTAGAAGATTTAAAATGCATTGTAGCAAAGATATTTTGCTCTAATGATTATAAAGAAAATTGTAATGAATGTAATATTTGCAGTTTGATAAAACAAAATTATTTACCATCTCTAATGGTTATAGAACCATCAGGTAATACAATAAAAAAAGAACAAGTTTTAGAGCTAAAAAGGGCATTTAGTTCACTTCCAATTTATACTAATGAGAATATTTATATAATTAAAAGTGCTGAGGCATTAACTGATGCTTCTGCTAATACAATGTTAAAATTTGTTGAGGAACCAACAGAACATATAATAGGTTTTTTTATAACAAATAACATAAATAATGTTATTTCTACTATAAGAAGTAGATGTGAAATATTAAAAGTATTTTATGATGAAAAGGAACTTAGTTTAAGTTCTTTAAAAAGTGAAGACTGGATAGAGTACTATGAATTAACTAAAAAGTATTTATATAAGTTAGAAGTAGAAAAAAAAGAGATGATAATGTATAATAAAGATGTCTTATTAAATACATTCACTGAAAGAAATGATATAAAGAAAATATTTAATATTATTTTAATTGCTTACGAGGAACTTTTAAAAAAGGTTAATGGACAAGCTTACGAGTTTGATTTTAATGATTTTAATTTTTTGGATAGCTTGGATTTTAAAGCAATTACTAAAAGAATAGATTTAGTTATTAGATTTTTAGAAGATTTAGAAAGCAATGCAAATGTGGAGTTGTTATTAGACAAATTTGTTATAGAATTGAGTGATGTATATGTCTAAAATTTATGGTGTTAAATTTGGAGATAGTAATAAAAAGACTTATTATAAATCTGCTGAACAATATGATGTTGATGACTTAGTTGTTGTAGATACAGAAAGAGGAGAACAGCTTGTAAAAATTGTTCAAATTCTTGAAAAAGCAGATGAATTTGAAAATGGCAAAATAATAAGAAAAGCAACTGATAAAGACTATGAAAACTATGTTTCAAACTTAAAAGACGCTGATAAAGCATACAAAAAGTGTGCAGAATTAGTTAAAGAATTAGAATTGGATATGAGTGTTTTAAATGCTCAATACAATTTAGATAGAAGTCAACTACTATTTAATTTTACTGCCGATACAAGAATAGATTTTCGTGATTTAGCTAAAAAGCTAGCAGGTGTATATCATACTAGAATCGAACTTCGTCAAATTGGAGCAAGAGATAAAGCTAAAGAAGTAGGTGGAGTAGGAGTCTGCGGTCAAGAACTTTGCTGTGTTAGATATTTAAAAACAATAAATGCCATTAGCATGAATATGGCAAAAGATCAAAATTTAACCTTAAATCCAAGTAAAATTAATGGTGCTTGTGGAAGACTTTTATGTTGTTTAGAGTACGAAGATGAGAATTATATTGAGTGTTTAAAAGGAATGCCTTCTATGGGAGATATAATTAAAACCGATGTGGGTGAAGGTCCTGTTGTTGGTATAAACATTTTACAAAGAAGCGTAAGTGTATTAGTTGATGGTGAAAAGGTAACTTATGAAATCGACGGACATAGTAAAAAATGATTTGTTTGATTATCAAAATCGTTTTATTTATCAATTAAACAGTGGCTTCAAGTTTTCGTTAGATTCGATTTTGTTGGCAGAGTTTGCTAATGTAGATAAAGCAAAAAGTATTTTGGATATGTGTACTGGTAATGCTCCAGTTCCGCTTATTCTAAGTAAAAAAACAAAAGAAAAAATAACATGTTTTGAAATTCAAAAGGATATATTTGAATTGGCAGATAGAAGCATTAAACTTAATAATTTAGATGAACAAATTGAAGTTATAAATGATGATATTAAAAACATTAATAAGTATTTTAAGGCAGAAAGTTTTGATGTAATTACATGTAATCCGCCATATTTTAAAGTTAGTGAGGATTCTTATATAAATGATAGTAATTATTTAAAAATAGCAAGACATGAAATAGCAATAACATTAGAAGATGTATTTGAGATTGCTTTTAAATATTTAAGTAATAATGGGTGTTTATATTTGATTCATCGCGCAAATAGATTAGATGATATAATTTATTTAGGCCGTTTAAATAAAATGAGCGTTAAAGAAGTACAATTAATTAAAACAAAAGAAAAAGAAGATCCAAATACTGTAATTGTAAAATGTGTAAAAAACGGAAAAAGTGGGATAAAAGTAAAAGATACTATTTGTATTGAAAATTTAAAAACTTATCAAAATTTATTTGAAAAGAGGTGATTTTATGAAGTTAATTGTAGGATTAGGAAATCCCGGGAAAGAATATATTAATACTCGCCATAATGTAGGTTTTATGGTTCTAGATGAATATATTGGAAGCGAAAAGTGGCAAGAAAAATTTAATGCATTGTATACAACAAAAATAATTAATAGCGAGAAAGTAATGTTTGTAAAACCTACTACTTTTATGAATAATTCAGGTCTTGCAGTTGGGCAATTTGTAAATTATTTTGATATTGATTTAAAAGATATTTTGGTAATTCAAGACGACTTAGATGAGCAAGTCGGAGATTATAAAATAAAAGTACATAGCTCAAGTGGGGGTCATAATGGAATTAAATCAATTATATCTAGTTTGCATAGCGAAGACTTTGCTCGTTTAAAAATAGGTATTAAAAGCGAGCTAAAGAATGATGTTATAGATTTTGTTCTTGGTACTTTTAGTAAAAAAGAAATGGAGATTTTTAATAATAATTTAGATTCTTACAAAAAAATCATAGAGTCATTTATTGTTGATGGTATTGATAAAACTATGAATGTTTATAATACTAAATAGGTGAATAAATGGAATTTTTGGACGGGTTTTTTAAATACGAAATTGGTACAGAAATATCAGGTTTAACAGAACAGTTAAATGTTTTTTATTTGC
>CAZSXH010000024.1:0-9892 GCA_964611015.1 uncultured Muribaculaceae bacterium | reverse complement strand
TTTTATTTATACTTAGAAAAAGAAATTGAAGTAAAAAAAGAAGTACTAACATATAGCGAAGAAGAAGCATTAGAAAAGGGAATTAATAAAGCAATAGAAAGTATAAATAAAAATAATGATAAAAATGATGAAATAATTGATAAAATTGTTTTGCAAAAGAGGGTAAATGATAGTAAAATGGATATAGATGTATTTATAATTGTTAAAGAACTCATAAGTACAGAAAAAATAATAGAGAATACCGAAGGGATTGATTAGGATGTTTTTAAATACACTTAAGGCAGTACTGAATGATAATTGGCCAATACTTATTATCTTTACTGTAACATTAATTTGTCTTAGATTTTTTTATTTAAGAACTCATCGTGAAAAAGCAGTATTTTATAAAGAATTTTTAACTTTAGGAGCAATGATTTACATTTTCTTGCTTTTTCAACTTTTAACCAAAGTTGAGCTTAATACTGGAAGTGGATATAACTTGGTTCCTTTTGCTGAGATTTTTCGATATGAGTTTGGAAGTAAATTATTTATTTTTAATGTTTGTGGTAATATTGGAGCATTTGTATTATTTGGGTTAATAGTTTCTGCTTATATCAAGCCAAAAACTATTGTGCAACCATTATTAATTTCAACGATAGTATCAGTAACCGTTGAATTTGTGCAACTTAATATTGGACGCAGCTTTGATGTTGATGATATTATTCTTAATGCTTTAGGTGGACTTATCGGTTATTTATTGTATATTGGTTTTACAGCTATTAAAAATCACTTGCCAACTTTTTTTCGTAGAGATGGATTTTGGAATGTTGTTTGTATCATAATATTTGCAGTTATTGTTTTATATTTTTTAAAAGTTATGGGAGTATTAAGTTTTTAAATGAATGAGTATGAAATATTAAATGAATCAAAAATTGATGTGGAATATGATTATTTGAAAAAAGTAATTGATAAAACATTAGAAATAGAAAACGTATCAGCTTCTATGTTTAGTATAGTGTTTATTGATGATGAAAAGATGCATGAGATGAACAAACTATATCGAGGTATTGATCGTAGCACTGATGTTTTATCATTTGCATTTGAAGATAATGAAAAAATAGAGTATAATGTTAGGCAGTTGGGTGAAATTTTTATAAGTATACCCAAAATGAAGGAACAAGCTAAAGAATATGGTCATAGCGAAAAAAGAGAACTAGCATTTTTAGTAGTACATGGACTATTACATTTGCTTGGTTATGATCATACTTTAGGAGAGTTAGAAGAAAAAGAAATGTTTGAGCGTCAGGAGTTGGTTTTAAATGAGTTTGAAGAAACAAGAAAAGTTAGAGAAAATTAGAGAAGAAAATAAAAGAATGGGTATTAAAAGATTTTTCAATAGCATTAGATTCTCTATTGAAGGATTAATAAGTTCTTATAAAAACGAACAAAGCTTATGGTTGCATGCGGTTTGTAGTATTATATCAATAATATTATGTATAGCCTTTAAAGTTAAGTTTTATGAGTGGACAATTATTTTAATATCTTTAGCAGTTATTTTAGCAGTTGAACTTCTTAATACAGGAATTGAAGCAGTAGTAGATATGGTTACAGAAGATTTTAATCCACTTGCTAAAGTGGCAAAAGATTGTGGTTCTGCTGCATCTTTTGTGGTTACAGCTATTACTCTTGCTATTGAATTATACATATTTATACCAAGAATTATTGCACTGTTTTAATTGAGGTTTTCAATGCGTAGTGGTTTTGTAAGTATTATTGGTAGACCAAATGTTGGAAAAAGTACTTTGGTTAACACGATTATTAATCGTAAAGTTGCTATAACTAGTGATGTATCAGGGACAACAAGAAATATAATTCAAGGAATTTATAATGATGATGATACGCAAATAGTATTTGTGGATACACCAGGAATTCATAAACCAATTAATAAGCTAGGTAAAGTATTAAATAAAGAGGCTTTAGCTTTAACAAAAGACGTTGATTTAATTTTGTTTGTAGTTGATGTAGCATCAGGTATAGGTAAAGGAGATAAATTTATCTTAGATTTATTAAAAGCAACCAATGTTCCAGTAATTATGGTATTAAATAAAATAGATGAGATTTCAGAAGAAAAACTACTAAAAAACATAGATGAGTATAAAGATATTTATCCTTTTGTAGAAGTGGTGCCAATATCAGCATTAAAAAATGATAATATTAATCATTTAATTGATGTTATAAAGAAGTATTTACATGATGATGTTAAATACTTTCCAGATGAGTATTATACCAGTAGTAGTGTTAAATTTATGGTAAGTGAAATTGTTAGAGAAAAGCTCTTACAAGTAACTGAGGATGAAATTCCTCATAGTATAACTTGCTATACGAATTACTATGAAGAAAAAAAGGATATTGTTAATATCGGTGTTGATATTGTTGTAGATAGAGATAGTGTTAAAAAGATTGTCATTGGTAAAAATGGTAGTAGATTAAAACAAATTGGCATTGTTGCCAGACGTGAAATAGAAGAAGAAATAGTTGGAAAAAAAGTTTTTTTGGAACTTTATGTTAAGACTATTAAGAACTGGAAAGAAAAAGAAAAGTACTTAGTGGAATTAGGTTTTGTTGATAATGAATAAGAAAATTGCTAAAAAATAGCAATTTTTTTTGTTAGATTGAATAAATATTTAATATACCAATCAATATATAAATAGGATGGTGATAATTAATGACTAAAGAAGAAGCTTGGAAAAAATTTCAGGAATCTGGAAAAGTCGAAGATTATTTAGAATATAAAAATACAGAAGATGAAAAATAAAACTATTAGAGTTTATTCTAATAGTTTTATTTTTTATAAATTGCATATTGTTAAATCATTTTGTATAATTAAAATGAAGGAAGGGTTCCAAGATGTTGTTAGAAGTTGATGGATTTATACTAAGTGAAACTCCTTATGGTGAGACTAGTAAAATTATTAATGTTTTTACTAAAGAATATGGCGTTATTGGAATCATGTGTAAAGGAGCAAAGGGATTAAAAAACAAAAACAGAGTATCAACAATGAAACTTACCTTAGCTAAATTTAATATTTATTATAAAAAAGACAAACTATCAACACTAGTAAGTGCAGATATAATAAATCCTTTGAAAAATATAAAAAGTGATATTGTTTTAGTAAGCTTTTTAGGATATTTAGCAGAGCTTACTCATCAAGTAATAAAACAGAGTAATAATATAAAGAAAATTTATGATGATTTCTTAAGTGTTGTATTTAAATTAGAAGATGGTTTAGATCCAATAGTTCTTACTAATATATTAGAAATAAAATATTTAGAGTATTTAGGAGTTTTATTTAATTTAGATGAATGTGTTTTATGTGGTAGTAAAAAGGATATCGTAACAATTGATGGAGATAAAGGTGGATATATTTGTATTAATTGTTTAACAAATGAAGTAATTGTTGATAAAAAGGTAATAAAGATGCTTAGAATGTATTATTACATTAATATTGAAAGCATTAAAGAAATAAAAGTTGATGATATAACAAAAGATACTATAAATAAATTTTTGGATGTATATTATGAAAGATACACAGGACTTTATTTAAATAGTAAAGACTTTTTAAAGAAATTGTTATAGGGAGGTTTTATGGCAAATTTAACATTTTATTATGGCACAATGGAAGTAGGAAAAACTACTAAGTTAATTCAAGATCATTATAATTATTCTAAGTATTTAATTAATATTGTGGTAATGAAACCAAAGATTGATAGCAAAGGGGGAAAAACTGTAGTTACAAGAACAGGAAACAATGTTTTAGTAGATCTTTTAATTAGTAAAACTGCTAATTTGCTTAGCCCTAAATACTTCAACAAATACAAATATGCTCAGTTTATATTAGTAGATGAAGCTCAATTCTTAACAAGTGCCCAAGTTAATGAATTATGGTATATTGCTCATAAGTATAATATTTCTGTAGTTTGTTATGGTTTAAAAAGCAACTTTAAGGGAGACTTGTTTGAAGGAAGTCGTCAGCTTTTTGCTAGAAGTGATGAAAAGCATGAACTTACAGTAAACTGCGTTTGTGGAAAAACTGCTATGTTTAATGCCAGAAGAGTAAATGGTAAATATAGTATAAGTGGTAAAGAAGTAGTAATTGATGGTGCAAATGATGAAGTAGAGTACATTCCTTTATGTAGTGATCACTATCTTGAATATGTTTTAGGAGGAAAGTTGAAATAATGAATATATATAAAGTATTAAACGAAATAACTCTTTTTATAGATGAACATATTGAAGAAAAAATTGATTATGATATTCTTTCTAAGATGATGGGTGTAAATACATATACTATGCAAAGAATATTTTCTGTGATAACAGGAATTCCATTAGCGGAGTATATTAGAAAAAGAAAATTATCTTGTGCAGCATTTGATTTGATTACTAAAGATTATAAAATTATGGACTTAGCTATTAAATATAATTATGAAAATGCTACATCTTTTTCTAGAGCTTTTGAAGCTTTTCATAATGTTTTACCAAGTGAAGTAAATAAAGATACAAAATTAAAAGAATTTCCTCGTATTACTTTTAATGAAAATATCACATTAAAAAGTGATATTGAGTATTTAGTAGTAAACCTGCCTGAGCTTAAGCTTTATGGAATGGGAATAGAAACAAGTAATGAAACAATTAGTAGCGATGCTCCAGCTTTATGTGAAAAGGCAAAGAAACTATATGGAGATATAGATTATGCGATGGTAACTTATAAAGAATTAGAAAGAAATAATTGCAATGCTTATTATGTTTTATATAAAAAAGAGATTGAAGGACTTAAATTAATAACAATTCCTGAATCTAAATGGTTATGTTTTGTAATTAACAGTAAAAATGCTAAAGATATTCAAGAGATGTCTCATAAATTTTATGAAGAGTTTCTTCCTAGTTGTAAATTTAACTTAAGAGATTTACCAGAACTTGAATATTATCATGATGGTATAACTGAATTTTTAGTACCGATTTATTAACTGACAAAATTGATTATCAAAATGTCAGTTTTTCTTTTAAAAAATTTAGTATTATTATGTCGTGGGGGAAGATTATAATGATACATACAAGTGAAATTTATTTAACCAACAAATTTGTTACAAAAGATGAATGGCAAGAATTTATCAATATAGTTTCGGATTATAATGGTAATTTAAAAAAATGGCAATTGTATATTTTATTTAACAAAAGTGAGGTTCACTATTATATTAAAACTAAATGTTTACTTCCTGCGAGTATCAATGGTTTAAAGTCATTTATTTTAAAACCTTGTGAAGAAAGTTTTCAAAAAACTAATTTTTCCAAACTTTTATTCTTTGCTAAAATAGGTAGCAATGCTATTGATGTAAATAATTATTTAAAGTTTAGAAAAAATGATTCTTTAAAACAAATTGAAATAACTTTCAGAAAAATAAGCGAAGGAAAAGTAAGTAGTAAGGTAAATATTATTACTTTAAATAATAAGCATTATACCCTTGTTTTAGGAATACCTTCTTGTGTATTATCTATAAACTTTGAAAGTAATTATGACTTAACATATAAAAGCGCTCCTAAGTATTTGGATATCAGTAAAAATTTACATTTACTAAAAACAGAAAAAACAAATTCTATTTTTAAAGTAGATACATTTCCATATTTACAGGGAGAATATTATTTAGATCAAAATAGTATAAGTTTTGATAAGCACTCAGTTGTTTTTGGATCAAGTGGTTCGGGAAAATCAAAATTTTTAAGTTTGTTAATTTCTAATATATTTAAAAATGATTTATTTAGATCAAATTATAAAATAGTTGTTATTGATCCCCATGCTTCTTTAGAGAATGATATTGGTGGTTTAGGAAGAGTTATTGACTTTAAAGGTGAGGAAGATAGCATAAACTTATTTTCTAATAATTCTGATGATGCTATTGTTTCGGTTGAATTATTATTAGACGTTTTTAGAGGACTAATTCCTAATAATTATAATTCTAAATTGGAGAGAGTATTAAGACATTCTTTATACTTATTATTAATATCTAATATATTTGATTTTAAAAACTTAAGAAAACTATTATTGGATATAGAATTTCGAAATAGTTTAATAAAAGATAATGAAGACAAATTACCTATGAGTATAATTGAATTCTTCTTAGCAGAATATAACGATATTAAAACCAAATCTTATACAGAAGCAATATCACCAATTATTGCTTTAATAGATGAAATGGAAATGATTCCAGTATTTAATAAAGATTTAGATGGTACTAATTTAAAGGATTTGATTAAAGAAAATTTCTTAACAATCTTTTCTCTTGATCGGATGAAATTGGGAGACCGAGTTACTAAAACTATCTCAGGTTTAGTTATGGAACAATTATTAACTTTAGTTCAAAATTATTCATTTTTTGAACATATAATTTTCATTGTTGATGAGGTAGCAGTAATTGAAAATCCTATTTTAAATAGATTCTTAGCGGAATCAAGAAAATATAATTTATCGTTAATTTTGGCAGGACAATATTTCGGAGGAATTTCTGAAGAATTAAGAAAGTCGATATTTGCTAATGTAATTAATTACTATATGTTTAGAATATCTTCATTTGATGCCAATATTTTAGTTGATAATTTTAATATGAAAATTCCTTTAGAAGATACGAGAGAAAAAAAGCTTAAATTAATGACTGAGTTGCAAGATAGGGAATGTTTAGTAAGAATTAATGCAGGTGGAACTTTGCTTCCTACGATGAAATGTTCTACGTTAGATTTTGCAAGTATTCCAAGAATAAAAAAAGATTATGTTGATAATCAAAATAATAAAAAAGAAAGTAGAAAAGTTAGTGTTAACTTTAATTCAAATACAAGTATAAATTTAAAAGATATTTTAATAAAAAACTCTACTAGTAGAAAGGTTGTGGAAAAATGAGTAAAAAAATGGCATTGGAAGTTGTAAACAAAATATTTAATAATGTTTTTAATGAGGATAATAAATTTACCTTAGAAGAAATATTAACAAAATTTGCTTTTGATATAAAACTTCCTAAAAAAGTATATGATTCAACTACTAATGAAGAAACGTGGGCAGATTCTATTAATAGTGGGAGATACATTACTTTAAATAATATGGAGAAAAAAGATGGCGAAAAAGGGTGGATGCTAGAAAAAAGGGAAATAAACAATTTAGAAGATATAATTAATCTTTGGAATAGTATTAATTTAACTACAACAGAAAGAGTATATGATTCTATTAATGTAAGTAAGAGTGATACTATTTATAACTCAGAAAATATTTATCATTCTTCTGATTGTAGTAGATCTAAAAACTTAATTTTTTGTGAATCTTGTGGCAGTAGTGAGTATATGCTTGCATCTCAAAGGACGGCATCATCAAACTTTTGCATAAGAACGGATGATTCTAAAAATTGTAGTAATAGTTATAATGTAATTTGTTCCAATAAAGTAATTAATTCTTTATTTATTCAAGACTGTTTTGATTTATATGAGTGTATGTTTTGCTCCCATATTGCTAGTAAAAAATATTGTATTGCAAATATGCAATTTGAAAAGGAAGAATATTTTGAAATAAAAAAAGTAATAATTAACTGGATTCTCAACTCTTAGATATATTGACAAATCTTTACTTTTTCAAGGAAATATGGTATAATTACTATAACTTGAGGGGGATAATATGTCAGATTTAAAACCTAATAATGATAAAGCTATTGAGTATGCAGCAGTTCTTGCAAAAACTAATAATATGCTTGAAAATGTGGAAAGCCTTGGTGTTGATGTAAGTTATTTAAGAAAAATAGTGCAAAAAACAGAAGAAGAAACTAAAAGTGATTCTGCTAAAACCAGAGATATTGGAATCAGTACTGTAGGTCTTCAAATGCAAGAACAAACTTATCAAAGTATTTATATCAAAGCGATTATTAAACTAGAAGAAATTCAATTTGAACTACATAGACATGAAGTTTATTTTATGAGTAAGAATTTAGCAGATTCTCTAAGTGAATCTTTAAAAGCAAAGCATTTTTCTAAAGAAATGGTAGATAAAATGGCAAATGTTGTCATAGTTGCTCTTCGTAATATTAATAATTCTGATACAAGACCTCTTGATTCGGAAAAAGACATTGTTGAAAGCCTTTATAAAGTTGCTTTTGAAATCATGAAATTAGAAGTTCGTTTCTTTAATGCTAGTAAAATAATCGGTTGGGCAAAAGATAATCAAGTAGGTTATTTATATTTAAATAATTTAGTAAGAGATTATATTGATAGTATTTCTAATAAATCGCAAAAATTGAATGAAACTTTAATTGAAGTTCATGCTAATGAAGGCTCAGATGCTGATTATTTAAAGGTTTCAATAATAAAACTATTAGTTAGTGAAGATTTAAAAGAAGAAGCTAAAAGAGTAAGCACTGAACTAGAAAAGATACAAAAAGATATTAAAGAATATGAAAATCAAATTGAAAATTGTAAAACTGAAGCAAGTCATCTTGAATCTGATGTTAAATCGATAAAAGAAGGAAGAAGAGAAAAATTAAAATATGTTGGAAAGTTATTTGTTTATGTATCATTAATTGCATCATTGCTTCCTGTTTATTTTAAAGTATCACCACTTATGACAAATCATAAAGAGTTTAAAACGACAATTGAACAATATTCGTCAAACGAAGAAGTTATGCCAGTAGAAGAAGTGCAAGAAGAATACAGAGAAAAAGCTGCTTCTAGTGTTGTTATTACAGAATATGGAAAGTGGGAATGGACGGAACATTTTCTTGATTCAGATAGATTTGAAAGAACAGTTACTACTTATAATATAGATAATATATATTTTGATGATTTAGAAGACTATACAACTTTGGACTTAGAAGCTCTAAACATAAAAGGTAAGAGTCAGACAGATACTAAAGAAAGTTTAGTACCACAAGATTTATATGAAGAAGTTATTGTATCTATTGAAAGAATTCTTCAGGATGAAGATGATTCAATTACGGTTGAAAATAAAGTTGCTATAGTTTTGGTAGCTATTGGATTATATGTAGCAACTTTGATAGTACTGGGACTTGTTTTTGGGTGGGCGTATGACGAACTTGATATGGGACCTTTTGAAGATATTTGGGAACTTAGAGAAGGTGACTATCCATCTAAAAAAGAACTAAATGAAAAATTAAGAAAACTAAAAGAAAAATTAGAAGAAATAGAAAAGTTGAAAAAATCTAGAACTGATTTAGAAGATAAGTTCCAAGAAGTATATAAAATATATGCTGAAAATATTACGAATGATAGTTTAAAAGAAACATATCAAAAGTTAGAAAGAAAAAGAAAAGAAAATAAGGGAGAATCAAGATAATCTTGATTCTTTTTTTGTTGATAAAAATAAATGTTTAGAGTATAATTTATCTAAAGGAGTGGATAATTTATGAAAGTAACAATGGAAGAATTAGTTAATTATGCTAAACAATATGGATTTATATTTCAAGGAAGTGAGATATATAATGGGCTTGCTAATTCATGGGATTACGGTCCAGTTGGTACTAACTTAAAAGAAAATATTAGAAATGCATGGAAAAAGAAGTTTGTTCAAGAAAACCCATACAACTATGGTCTTGATAGTGCCATTTTAATGAACCCTGAAGTTTGGGTTGCAAGTGGTCATGTCACAAACTTTAATGATCCTTTAATAGATTGTAAATCTTGTAAAGCTCGTCATCGTGCTGATAAACTTATCGAAGACTATACCGGTGGTAAAGAAACTGGTGATGGTTGGGACAATGAAAAATTAGAAGCATTTATTAAAGATAATGATATAAAGTGTCCTGTATGTGGTAAAAATGATTTTACACCAATTAGAAAGTTTAATTTATTATTCGAAACACATTTAGGAGTT
>CAZSXH010000023.1:0-10263 GCA_964611015.1 uncultured Muribaculaceae bacterium | reverse complement strand
AAAATGATGAAAGAAGCAGAAGCTAACAAAGAAGCTGATGAAAAACGTAAAGCAGAAGCTGAAGTTAGAAATGAAGCTGATAGTTCAGTATTTGCTACTGAAAAAGCAATTCAAGATTTAGGAGATAAAGTTGATGAAGCTGACAAAAAGAAAGCTGAAGAACTAATTGAAGAAGTAAAAAAAGCTCTAGAAGGAAATGACACAGACGAAATAAAGAAGAAAACTGAAGAACTAAATAAAGTTGCCATGGATTTAGCAGGAAAAGTATATGAACAAGCTGCTAAAGAAGCACAAGCAAATCAAAGTAATGCATCACAAGATAGTGATCATGAAAAAGTAGAAGATGCAACTTACGAAGAAAAATAGTATAATAAAATAAGATAAAGAGAGAGGAGAGCTCTCTCTTTACTTAAGTTAAGGGAGAAGCCAATGAATAAGAATAAACTAGAATTAGTTATAAACGATATGCTTTCAACAGGAGCTGATTTTGCTGAAATCTTTATTGAAGATAATGTGGTTAAAAGTTTTAATTTTATTGATCAAATGTTAGAAAGCTTTCAGTTAAATCAAAGTTGTGGAGCAGGGTTAAGAATTGCCAAAGAAGATAGTGTTTATTATGCTTCAACTAACGATTTTAGCAAAAAGAATTTAAATGAATTTATTACAAATTTAAAAAATAATATAAATGATAAAGTTATATATAAAAATGTTAAATTAAAAAAGTTGAAAAAATATAAAAAAGATAATAATAGTCATTATAGTGATGATGAAATAAAGCAATTATTAAGTAGCCTTGATAAGAAAATTAGAAATAAAGACAAAAGAATTGAACAAGTTAATTTATCAGTTGTAAATGAACTTCAAACTGTAACTATAGCAAATTATAGTGGCTTATATGTATCTGAAGATAGAGTTCGTTCGAGATTTGTTATTGTGTTAAAACTTAAAGATAAAGATAAGACAGCTAGTGTTAAATTTTCTAAAACAAAAGGTATGAATTTAGATGTAATAGATGAAATTGATTTTGATAAAGAAATTGAAACTCTTGTTAAAAGAGGAATAGATAAGCTTTATGCAAAGCCATGTATTGGAAAAGTAATGCCAGTTGTTCTTAGCAATGGTTTTTGTGGAACAATATTCCATGAAGCTTGTGGCCATGCTATGGAAGCTACTGCAGTTGCGGATGGATTATCTGTGTTAAGTTATGATTTAAATAAAAAAATAGCATCTGATAAAGTTACAATTATTGATGATGGTACACTAAGTGATGAATGGGGAAGTACTAAAATTGATGATGAAGGTCATGAAACACAAAAAAATATTTTAATTGAAAATGGATATTTAAAAGGCTTCTTAATTGATGAAATTAATTCTAGAAAAATGAAAATGAAATACACTGGTTCTTCAAGAAGAGAATCATATGAATATGCTCCAACATCACGTATGAATAATACATATTTAGTTAAAGGAACCGATAAAATTGAAGACATGATTAAAAGTATTGATCTTGGGTTATATGTCTTAAGTGTTGGTGGAGGAATCGTATCTACTGAAACTGGAGATTTTAACTTTGGTTGTGATCTTGCCTATATGATTCGTGATGGTGAAATTGCTGAATGTGTAAAGTCTGCAAGTTTAATTGGTAATACCAAAGAAATTTTAAAAGAAATCGAAATGGTAAGTGATGATCTTTTATTAGCTGGAGGTAATTGTGGATCCGTTAGTGGTTGGGTTCCAGTAAATGTAGGTGAATCTACGATTAAAATTGGACATATTATGGTTGGAGGAGAAAATGAAGAATAAATTAATAACTCTAGCAAAATCTCAAAATATAGATGTAGAAATACTTGAAAACGAAGTGGAATTTGTTAATATAGCTACATTAAATGATAAACTTAAGACATTTAATATTAGTAATACAATTAAATATACCATTAAAGCTATTAAAGATGGAAGATCTATTAAGTTTTATGTCGAAAGCATAAAAAAACCTGAAAGAATATTGGATAACATTCTAGAAATGTTTAGAGTGCAAGAAAACAAAAATGCAAACACACTTTGTCAAGGTAATTTAAAACATAAACTAAATAAAAAAGAACACCTTGATTATGAAAAGATAAAAAAAGACTTGTTAAGTTTAAATGATCTTAAGAAAGAATATCCAGAAATATCTAGTATTGAGACATCTTATGATTATGTGCTTGAAAAATATAAAATAAATAATAGTGCATGTAGTTTAGAAGATGAAACCTATTATCATTGCTATGGCGCTGTAATAACAGTTAAGAAAAATAATATTAATAAAGCGGTGTATATTAATTATTTTACAAATAATTATGATTTTGAAGAATCAAAATCATTCATAAATAATAAATTAAAAAGTTTATTAATTAAGTTAGATAGTGAATCAGTAAAAACTAAAAAATATCGTGTTTTACTAACTAATTATGTAGTTGCTGATATATTAGATTGTTTTGTTGGAGCATTTCATAGTAAAAATATTGAACTAAAGACATCTGTTTTGTCTGATAAGTTTAATCATAAGATATTTAATGAAAAGATATCTATTATTGAAGATCCAGAAAAAGGGATATCTCCTCGTTATTTTGATACTGAAGGTGTAAAAACTAAATATAAAGAATTGGTTAAAGATGGTGTATTTGTAAGTAAAATTAATAATATGGAGTACGCTTTAAAATTAAAAGAAGAGGCAACTGGTAATTCGTATGGAGTAAATAACTTATACGTAAAACCAGGAAGCAAATCTTACGATAATCTTGTATCAGAACTTAAAGATGGCATTATTATAGATGAAGGATTTGGCTTTCATACTGGAGTTGATACTCAAACAGGAAATATATCAATTCAATGCCAAGGATTACTTGTGGAAAATGGTAAAGTAACAAAAGGGCTTGAAATGATAATATTACAAACTAACTTCTTTGAAGTATTTAATAATGTTGTTTCTTTAGGAAATGACTTATCTAAGACTTTAACAAGTGTTAGTGCTCCATCAATGATACTTGAAAATATTACTATTGCAGGAAAGAAGTGATAATATGAATAAAAAAGATTATTATGAAACATTGGGCGTTTCTAAAGGTGCAACTGATGAAGAAATAAAACGTGCTTTTAGAAAACTTGCTAAAGAATATCACCCAGATATTAATAAAGAACCTGGAGCAGAAGAAAAGTTTAAAGAAATAGGTGAAGCTTATTCTGTGTTATCAGACGCCAACAAAAGAGCACAATATGATCAATTTGGTCATGCTGCATTCCAAAATGGTGGAGGATCTGGAGCAGGTGGTTTTGGCGGATTCGATGCTAGTGATATTAATTTAGATGACATTTTAAATGATTTGTTTGGTGGAGGATTTGGGGGCTTCTCAGGGTTTGGTAGAAGCAGTAGTAGAGCAAACAGATCATCTCGTGGTAAAGATATTCGTGTAGTAGCTAATTTAACTTTTGAAGAGGCAGCATTTGGGTGTGAAAAAGACATTAAAATTGATTTAACAACAGAATGTAGCAATTGCCATGGCATTGGTGGCTTTAATGAAAAAACTTGCCATACTTGTGGTGGAGCTGGACGTGTATTAGAACAACAACAAACCATTTTTGGTTATATGCAAACACAAAAAACTTGTCCTGACTGTCGTGGAGCAGGTAAGACTTATGAAAAAGAATGTGATGTTTGTCATGGTAAAGGATTGGTAGATAAAACTAAAACTTTAACAGTAACTATACCAGAAGGCGTAGATGAAGGATTCCAACTTCGTTTAAGTGGTAAAGGAAATGCTGGAGTAAACGGTGGTGCTAATGGTGATGTTTTTGTTGAATTTAAAATAAAAGAACATCCACTGTTTGAAAGAGATGGTGCTGACATATATTTAGAAGTGCCAATAACTATCGCTGAAGCGGCTTTAGGATGTAAAAAAGAAATTCCGACGCTTGAAAATAATATTGTTTTAGAAATTAAGGCTGGTACGCAAAACTATACTAAATTAAAAATAAAAGGAAAAGGAATTAAAACTCCTAATAGTTTTGGCAAAGGTAATATGTATGCAGTAATAAATATTATTACTCCAACAAAACTTGATAGAAAGCAAAAGAAGCTTTTACAAGAACTAGCAGAAACAGATTTAACTGATTCTGTGGAATTTAAAAATTTTCAAAAATACGTTAAATAAAGAAGTTAAAACTTCTTTTTTCTTGGGTAATTTAATATGCTTAAAGATTGACAAAAAAAATATACTAAAGTATAATTTATTTAAGCTAAATAAAGGAATTGGTAGTAATGCGCTTAAGATTTAAATCGATACTATTTTTTATATTTTTTCTATTTATATTTTGTGCAGTAGTAGGAATAGGGTATCTTTTTTATAACGAAATAACTGATGATGCTGATGTTGTCGTTGAAGGTAATTTAACGATTAATTATATGAATGGTAAAAAGTTTAAAACAGCAGGAAATACTTCAATAAGTTTTTCAGTTACTAATAATGGAGACGTGCAACAATACTATTACATTCAATTTATAGATATCTATGCTCAAGATGTTTCTTATGAAATTGTTTCTTCTGATAATCTTAAGATATCTAATAAATTAAAGTCAGGAATAATTCTAGATCAAATTTCGGTTGCTCCGAACGAAACGAATAATTATACATTAAAATTTAATAGTAATCAAAGTGAAAAATATTCTGGAACAGTTCAAATCGGGTTACGAAAGAATGAAGATAATATATTTTCAGAAGTGATTTTATCTCAAAATAGTATTAGTGATAAAACATTAAGTGAAATTGGAGAGAATGCTACTTTAGATGAAGGCCTTTTGCCAATGCAAGACGACTTTGGAATTTCATATTATTTTCGTGGTGCAACATTAAAAAACAACGTTTCATTTGCAGGAATGAATTGGAAGATTGTAAAAGTTGATAGTGATGGTTCAATAAAGCTAGTTTTAGATGGCTTAGCAGAATCTATTAGTAAATATACAGATGCTGATAAAGAATTTGAAAAATCAGCAATTTATGAAACATTAAAAGTGTGGTTTGATGAAAATTTAAAAGATTACTCTGATTATATTGCTTATAATAAATATTGTAATGATATAACTTTTGAAAGTGATAATAAGACTTTCATAGCTCATACGAGACTTCTTACTAATAAGATTCCTACATTTGTCTGTCTAAGCAATGATGTTAATGCTAAAATTGGACTTTTAACAGCAGATGAGGTTATGTTAGCTGGAGGTTCAACTAAAGCTAATTCCAGTTATTATCTTTATAATAAAAGCATTACATCACCATATTATACAATGACTTCTGCTTTAACAAACGGAAGTGGATATTTTCCTTTTGTAGTTAATCCTAATGGTAGTTTAGATAGTAATATTAATAGTACCCTTTTAAGAGGAGTAAGACCAGTAATTACTATCATGAAAAATGCCAGAGTAACAGGTACAGGGTTAATTGATGATCCTTATCAAATAATTGAGAGCTAGTAATAGCTCTTTTTATTTTGACTATTTATTTAATTTATGTTAAAATAAATGTCAATATTTTACATGTGTAATTGTCAAATTGACAGTTAAGACTTAAAACATAGTCTTATTAATGATAAAATAAAGATGTGGTGGTAGAAAATGAGTTTGTTTTCGGATATATTAAGCTTTCTAAAAGCTTTAAGATTTGTAGATTTTGTTTTCTTTTTTGCGGTTTTAGTATTAATGATATTAATTATTACCTTAATCTATTTTATTGTAATTAATAAAGAAGAAGGTAAAGTTAAAGAAGAAACAGCTGAAATGAAAATAGTAAAGGAAATAAGGGAAAATATGAATAGTAGTGAGCCAACAATAAATTTTAATGAATATGAAAAAGATCAAGAAGAAAAAGCAATTATTAGCTATGACGAATTATTAAATAAAAATAGCAATTATGTTTTGAATTATGAAAATGAAGAAGTAGATGATGATTTTTCGGTAAAAAAAGTTAATTTAGATAATACTTTAACAAGTGGCAAAAATGATCGTCAACATATGGAGGTTAGAGTAATAAGCTTTGCTAAAGAAGAAGCATTCTTACAAGCTTTAAAACAACTTCAAAAAGAATTGGGGTAATGGTTATGAAGTTTAATATAATAACTTTTGGTTGCAAAGTTAACCAATATGAATCAAATATGATGAAAGAATCAATGCTTTCGTCAAATTTTTTGTATGAAGATAAATTAGATGATTGCGACATTATTATAATAAACACTTGCACAGTAACCAATACAGCAGATAATAAGTGTTTAAAAATGGTAAGACATATTAAAAGAGAATATCCAAATGCTTTTTTGGTAGTAGCAGGATGCAGTACTCAAAATAAACAAGATGTATATGAAGAGATGGATATTGATGTTTTGCTTGGAAATAAAGATAAAAGTAAAATTGTAGATATTATTAAATCTCATTATGATAAAAAAGAAAGATATACCAAGTTTTATAATAATAGAAATTTGGATTTTGAAGATATGATGATTAATGATTTTAATCATGTAAGGGCATTTATAAAAATAGAAGATGGTTGTGATAATTTTTGCTCTTATTGTATTATTCCTTATGTTCGTGGTAGTGTAAGATGTAAGGATTTTGATAAAGTAATAACAGAAGCAAAGAACTTAGCGAAAAATAATCATCAAGAAATTGTACTTACAGGTATTCACACTGGAAGATATATGAGCAATGGTCATGATTTAAGTGATTTGATTAATGAACTATCAAAGATAGATGAAATTAAAAGAATAAGAATATCTAGCATTGAAATTACGGAATTAGATGATAAATTTTTAAATATGCTTGCAACTAATGAAAAAGTTTGTGATCATTTACATGTTCCACTTCAAGCTGGATCTGATCCGATTTTAAAATTTATGAATAGAAAATATAACTTAGCATACTTTGAAGAAAGGATTGAAAAGATTAGAAAAATACGTCCAAACATTTCAATATCTACTGATATAATTGTTGGACATCCTCATGAAACAGATGAATTATTTAATGATTGTCTTAATTTTGCTAAAAAGATTAACTTTAGTAAAATTCATGTTTTTCCTTATTCCCCAAGAGTAGGAACTGTTAGTGCTAAGATGCCAAATCAGGTTCCAGGAAATATAAAAAAGGAAAGAGCAAGAAAACTAATTGATTTATCAAATGAATTAGAAAATAATTATTTTCAAAAATTTAAAGGAACAGATGTTGATGTTTTGATTGAAGAGTGCGATAATAATGTAAGTATTGGGCACACTAGTAATTATTTGAAAGTTACATTAAACGAAAACTTGAAAGTGGGCCAAATATATAGTAGGTCATTATGAATTTTATCAAAGGAAAATTAAAAAAAATAATATTTCATAATAATGAAAGTGGCTTTTGTGTCGCTTTATTTCGCGTTAAAGAAACAAATGACGTAGAAATGAAAGATAAAGTAAATAAAAGTATTACTGTAACTGGAGTTTTTACTGATGTAAATATTGATATTGCCATGACGTTGTATGGAGAATATAAAAAGAATGAAAAATTTGGTATGCAATATGTCGTTAATAATTATGAAATAGATATGCCTACAACTAAGGATGCAATTATTGAGTTTCTTGCTAGTTCTTTTATTGATGGTTGTGGAGAAAAAACAGCTAAAAAGATTGTAGATGTTTTTGGTGAAGAAGCATTAGATAAAATTAGAGAAGATCAAAATAATTTACTTACTATATCTGGTATGACTGCTATTAAAGCAGCAAAAATATATAATTCTTTAGTTAATTATAATAAAAGTAGCGAAGCAATATTAAAGTTACAAAATTTAGGTTTTACTATCGAAGAATGTTCAAGAATATATAATCACTTTAAAAATGATATTAATTCAATTTTTGATGATGGATTTTATACAATGAAAGAAGTCATAGACTTTCATAAACTAGATAATATTTATGTAGCTAATTATGGTGAAAAAACAGAAATAAGAATATATGCTTGTATATTAGAGACTATGCAAATACTTAGTTTCTTTTCGGGAGATACTTTTTATTATGAAGAAGAAATTAGGGCAATGCTTACAAAGGAGTTTAATATTGAACTTAGTGAAGATGCTTTTAGAGAATGTTTAGAATATTTAGAAAACAATAATGACATTATCATATCTGGCAGAAGAATATACTTAGCTTCTTATTATGAAAAAGAGATAAACGTTGCTAATAATTTAAAGAAAATTGAAGATGGTGCTCATCAAAAAATAAATAATATAGAAGAAAAATTAAAAGACTTAGAAAAAAGATTAGATATTGATTATAATGAAGATCAAGAAAAAGCGATTAAAAGCGCTTTAAGTAATAATGTAACTATTATTTCTGGTGGTCCAGGTACTGGTAAAACTACTATTATCAATGCCATTGTTAAACTCTATATCGAAGAAAAGAAATTAGGTCCAGCTGAAATAATGGATGCAATAGCACTCTTAGCACCTACAGGAAGGGCAAGTAAAAAAATGGCATCTTCTACTGGACTTCCAGCCTATACGATACATCGTTATTTGAAGTGGTATAAAGATAGTAATGACTTTTATTACAATGAATATAATAAAACAACTCAAGAACTTATTATCGTAGATGAAGTAAGTATGATTGATATAGATTTATTTAATGCTTTACTTAATGGCATTGGTTCTAATGTAATACTCATTTTAGTAGGAGATACATTCCAACTTCCAAGTGTTGGTCCTGGACTTGTTTTAAATGATTTAATTGAAAGTGATTTATTTAACTATGTTCCTTTAAACCAAATTTATCGTCAAAGCGATAATTCTTATATTCCATATTTAGCTAAAGAAATAAAGAATAATGATTTATCAGAAGAATTTATGAGTAAAAGGGATGATTATTCTTTCTTTAGTTCAGATTCCAAACAAATAAAAGGAGCAATTGAACAAATAATAAAAATATCTTTAGCTAAAAAAATAGATGAAAGAAAAATGCAAGTATTAGCTCCAATGTATAAAGGAGAAAATGGAATTGATAATCTTAATGTAATATTACAACAATTATATAATCCGCCATCTAAAGAAAAAAATGAAATTATATATCAAGATGTTATATTTCGTGAAAATGATAAAGTATTGCAACTTGTTAATGATTTAGATAATAATGTTTTTAATGGTGATATTGGTTATATTATAAATATAGATGGAGGAAAGGTAACTATTGATTTTGAAGGAAATGTTGTTGAATATGAAAAAAAAGATTTAAAAGAGATAAAACATGCATACGCTATTACCATTCATAAAAGCCAAGGTAGTGAATTTGATCATGTTATAATGCCAATTAGCAATAGTTATTTTAAGATGCTTTATAATAAATTAATTTATACGGGAGTTAGTAGATCAAAGAAAAGTTTAACAATTGTAGGAGATGCTAGATCGTTTGTAAATGCTGTTGGTAATAATTATTCTAGCAACAGAAAAACTAGTTTAAAAGAACGACTTATGGAAGTATATAATATATAAATTTGGAAATACTAATAGTGAGGTGGAATATATGAAGGAAATGATGAAAAACCTTGCTATTATGGGAGTTACAGCTGCAGCAGTTGGTGGAGGAATGTATTATTATATGCAAAACCCTCAAGCTAAGAAAAAAGCTGGTAAAGCTGTATTAAAGGCAATGGATAATGCAGAAAATATGATTGCTAAAAAAATTAAATAAATTAAACTCACATTTGTGAGTTTTTTTATTTATGCAAAACAATTACCATAAATTGACAATTATTTTAAGTTTTGTTTGTTATTATCATAATAGGTGATAGGATGAAAAAGTATTTAAAAATATTACTGGTTGCATCTCTTTTAGGAGGAGTTTTAGCATTTTTGTTCTATAAAGATCTTAATAAAGAAGTGATTGCTATTACTACAAAGGATAACAACGTTTATATATTTCAAGTTGGAGTATTTAAAAATCATGATAATGCCAATAATTTTGCTAATAACTTTGCGGCTTCATTAGTTTATCAAGATGAAGAATACTTTCGAGTAATAATTGGAATAGCAACTAATAATACTTTAAAAGAAAAACTAGAAAATTATTATAACGATAAAAAAGTTAACTTTTATATAAAAGAAAAGCGAGTAGATAAAAGTTTTATAAAAGGTATTAAAGAATATGAGGATGTATTAAAAAAATCCGATAAAGATGAAGTAATTGAAAATATAAATAATAGTATTTTAAAAGCATTTG
>CAZSXH010000022.1:0-10395 GCA_964611015.1 uncultured Muribaculaceae bacterium | reverse complement strand
TGAACTTGCTATCAAGTTGAATGTAGTAAGACAAACAATATCTAAGTGGGAACAAGGATTGTCTGTTCCTGATTCTGAAATGCTAGTATCTATGTCAGAAGTTCTTGAAACACCAGTAAGCACATTACTTGGAGAAAACATTTCAGAGTCTAAAGAAAATGACTTAAAAGTAATTTCTGAAAAATTAGAGATAATAAACTTACAACTAGCACAAAGGAAGAATGCAATAAGAAAAATGATTCATTGGCAATTAATCGCATTATGTGTATTTATAATAATAATTTTGGTATCATTATTCTTATTAAATAGTTGTTATTTAAATTGGGATTATAATAATCCTGAATATGCTGTTTTAGGAGTTGCTTTCCATTCATTTGAATGGTTATTTGTTAGGGTAGCTCCAGTTATCCTCATTGTATCCATTATTGGGATAATATTGACTCGAAAGAAAGATAAATAGTAATTTATGAAACTCAACCTCTAGTTCGTGTTGTTTTTAAATAGATTAATATATAGTTTTATTATGAAAGGAGAAATGCCACATGGATCAAATTAAAATAGGAAAGTTTATAAGTACAAAAAGAAAAGAAAAAAATATAACTCAGGAGCAATTAGCGGAAATGTTAAATATTACTGATAGGGCAATTTCCAAATGGGAAAATGGTGTTTGCTTACCTGATGCTAGTAATATGCCTGAATTATGTAAAATTCTAGATGTTTCAATAAACGACCTATTTAGTGGTGAAGAGGTTGATATGAAAGACAATGAAAAAAGACTTGAAGAAAATTTACTTGAGATGACAAAGCTTAAAGAACAGAGGGACAAAGAATTACTATCAATGGAAATATTTATCGGCGTTATTGTTTCATTTGTTATGCTTGTTTGTATATTGGTAGCATCATTTGCTAGTATGCAAGATTGGTTAAGAGTTGTATTAATTATAACTGGTATTATTCCATTTGCTATTGGTATGTTCTATGCAATAAGAATAGAACAAGTTGCAGGATACTATGAATGTGGAAAGTGTCATCACAAATATGTGCCATCATATAAAAAAGTATTATTTGCAATGCATATTAATAGAACTAGATACTTGAAGTGTCCTAAATGTAATGAGAAAAGTTGGAATAAAAAAGTAGTTAAATAAAAAGGAGACTAATTATGGGAAAAATTATTCTTGAAATTCAAAATTTAACCAAGTATTATGGAAAAGTAAAAGGGGTAGAAAATCTATCTTTAGAATTAGAAGAAGGAGAAATATTTGGCTTTATTGGACCTAATGGTGCAGGAAAATCCACAACTATTAGATCTATTATGAATCTAATTAATAAAACAAGTGGAAAAGTATTAATAGATAGTAAAGAATTTAATAAAGATGATATTAAAACAAAAGAAATAATTGGATACTTACCAAGTGAGATTAATTTATATGATGACTTAACAGTAAAAGAAATGTTAGATTATCATGAAGTATTCTATAAAAAAGACATTCATAAAAGAAGAAAAGAATTAGTTCAAATGTTTGAGCTAGATGAAAAAAAGAAAATAGAAGATTTATCATTAGGAAACTTAAAAAAATTAGGTATTATCTTAGCTTTTATGCATGAACCAAAAATACTTATATTAGATGAACCAACAAGTGGTTTAGATCCAATTATGCAAAATGTATTTTATGATTTACTTAATGCTGAAAAAGAAAAAGGAAATACTATATTTTATTCAACTCATGTTTTAAGTGAAGTTTCTAAGATTTGTGATAGAGTAGGAATTATAAAAGATGGCAATTTGATTAAAGTAGAAAAAATGAAAGAGCTATCAAAGAAAAGTTTGACATTTGTAACAATAACTTCTAACCAAATAGAAGAAATTATTAAAAAGTTAAAAATAAATTGCATTTCAAAATATGAAAACACAATAAAGTTTGCTTGTCAAATTGAACATGATAAATTAATTAAAGAACTAGCAAAATATAATATAGAACGAATTTTAGTAGAAGAAGCTACTTTAGAAGATGTGTTCTTACATTATTATAAGTAGGAGAGTGAACTTATGTTTAAAAGAGAAATGAAAGTTAATTTAAAAAGTTTTATTATTTGGACATCAATATTAATTGGTTTATTCTTGGTAGTATATCTAGTATATCCATCAATTATTAATAGCGATAGTATGAAAATGGTAGATGAAATGATGGAAATGTTTCCTAGTGAAATGTTAAAAGCATTTAATATGGATATTTCGAGTATAGATACGGCATTTGGCTGGTTAAAAACAGAAGGATTTATATTTGTTTTATTAATTTCAGGAATCTATAGTGGCATATTAGGATCAAATATTGTATTAAAAGAAGAAAGTGATAAAACAATAGAATACTTAAATAGTGTACCAGTAACAAGAAAAAAGATTTTCTTAAACAAAATATTATGTGGAATAATTAATATTGTATTAATGGTTTTGATTGTTGGCTTATTTAACTATGTAGGTTTAACATTAAGTGGAGACTTTGATAAAAAATCTTATATATTACTTAGTGTAACGCCGATATTCTCATCTATAGTTATATTTGCTCTTTGTTTGTTCTTATCAACTTTTGCTCATAAAACCAAAAAGACAATAGGAATTAGCTTAGGAATTGTATTTGCCAGTTATTTTTTAAATATTTTATCAGAATTGGGAGAAAGTACAGAGTTTTTAAAATATATATCTATATTTACATTAGCAGATATAAGAAATGTTATTATAGATACTGCTATTAATACATTAATGATAGTTTTATCTTTTGGTATTGCAATAATATTTATAGTTTTAGCTATAATTCGTTATGATAAAAAGGAACTTGTGTAATAATATTTAAAAGCTCGTACTTGCGAGCTTTTTTGTATGATATAATATCTAGTAAGAAGAGGGTGCATACTATAATGAAGAGGCATAATAATTCAATTAAAGAATGCATTGATGCAAAAGATTTAAGAAATACTGAATGCTTGCATAATATTCCCAATAATAAGCCGGGATGGTATAAATGGTGGGCATCTGAAGAATCTCTTAAATTGCTACTTGATTCGCCATATATTTCTAAAAAGTATTTTTCCGAATTATTATCAAACCTTACAATTAAAAATATAAATGGAGTTAATTATTACTACATTTATGTAGGTGTTGCAATAAAAGAATCAATTAGAGATCGTCTTAACTGGCATGTTAACCAACGACATACAAAAAGTAGTGTTGAAAGTGGTTTTCTATCAACATTGCGTCAGACTCTTTCAAGCCTTGTTGCTGGTAATCAATATGATGAAGATGCTACAAATAAAATAATAGATACTCTTATTATTGAATATTATCCTGTAAATTTGCCAATTAAAAGTATAGAAGCAAAAGAAGTAATTGAAAGAATTGAAAAAGAAGAATTAGCAAATAATATGTTACCTTTAAACCTAAGAGATAATAAAAATGTTATTATAAAAAGCTTTTTAAAAGAATTAAGTCGCGCAAGAAAAGAGTCTAAACATTCTGATGCAATTTTAAACTAAATGCTTTTTTGTATGATATAATTGAAGCAGGAGAAAGTTTATGAAAGATTATAAAACATATATATTTGATTTGGATTATACATTATTAATACCAGATTGGTCTTTAGAAGATGATTTTTTAAAAAGAAGCATACCTTTAGAAGAACAAGAAGAATTTTTTAGGCAAAAACAATCTATATTAAACAAATATGAATTAGAATTTCCAAAGTATGATTTTAAAACGTTAAGTGATTTCTTTAAAGCTCATGGTTTTAGTGTGAGTGAAGAGACTATAAGTGGTTGGATGATTCATAATGGAGAAACTATAAAAGATCAAGTTGTAGATGGAGTTATTGAATTATTTGATTATTTAAAATCAAATAATAAAGAAATAGTAATTCTTACTAGTTGGTTTAGTGGAACCCAAATACCAAGATTAAAACGAACTGGTTTATATGGATATATAGACCGAATTGTTGCGGGTGAGGATGCAATGAAACCAGATTTAGAATCCTTTGAACTAGCAATCGGAAATACAGATAGAAAAGATTGTATTATGATTGGAGATAGTATCAAAAGTGATAAAGTTGGTGCTGATAATGCCGGAATAGATTCTTATATAGTAGATGAAGAGCATAGCATTAGAGATTTTCTTGAGATGATAAAAAATAATTTACAAAGGAGACATATACAATAAATCAAGAGAAAGCGACCAAATGGCATTTGTAAAATATTTTGGTTTTATATTATTAAACAGTACGCTAATTTAACAGTTATACTTCGAAATCTTTTGGTTTCGAGGTTTTTATTTGTTATAATATAATTAGTTAGTTGTCAAACGATGGTGATGTTATGAGATTAAGTAATGAATGGTTAGATTATGAGTGTTTAGATGCTGGTAATGGCGAAAAGCTAGAACGTTGGGGAAATGTTATTTTAAGACGTCCTGAACCTCAAGCGATGTGGCCGATAGAACAAGATGAAAAATGGAATAAAGTAAGTGGAGTTTATTACCGTTTTAAAGATGGGGGAGGACACTGGGAGTTTAATGAAAAACTTCCGGAATATTGGAAAGTTAATTATAAGGATTTAACTTTTAAAGTAAGTCCAACTAATTTTAAACATACTGGCTTATTTCCAGAACAAGCTACTAATTGGGATTTTATGATGAATAAAATTAGGAATGCCGGAAGACCAATAAAAGTATTAAACTTATTTGCATATACTGGAGCAGCTACTATGGCGTGTAGTAAAGCTGGTGCTGAGGCAGTTGTTCATGTTGATGCTGCCAAAGGCATGGTTGAATGGGCAAAAGAAAATGCCAAATTAAGTGGTGTTGAAAATAACTATATCCGTTTTTTGGTTGATGATTGCTTAAAGTTTGTTGAAAGAGAAATACGTCGTGGTAATAAGTATGATGCTATTGTAATGGATCCACCGAGTTATGGTAGAGGACCAAATGGTGAAGTGTGGAAACTTGAACAAAACTTAGAATATTTAGTTAAAAAGTGTAGTGAACTATTAAGTGATAGACCACTGTTTTTCTTAATAAATGCTTATACTACAGGAATATCAAGTACAGTTTTATATAACATTTTAAAATTAACTGTAGAAACAAAATACAAAGGAAAAGTTGATTGTGGTGAAGTAGGTCTTCCTATTAAGAATAATGACTTAGTTCTTCCTTGTGGTATTTATGGGTTATGGCAAGATGAATAAAATAGTATATGAAGATAACCATGTTTTAGTAGTAGAAAAAAGAAGAGATGTATTATCTCAAAAAGATAATACAAATGATCCGGATTTACTTACTGAACTAAAAGATTATATTAAAGAAAAATATAACAAGCCTGGAAATGTTTATTTAGGGTTAGTTCATAGACTTGATCGTCCTGTTGGTGGCATCATGGTTTTTGCAAGAACTAGCAAAGCAGCAGAAAGATTAAGTAAAGAAATAAAAGAACATAATTTTTCTAAAGTTTATTTAGCGGTTGTTGAAGGTACTTTTGAAGAAAAAAGTGGAAGTATGGAAGATTATCTTTTAAAAATAGAAAAAGAAAATAAAACCATTGTTGATGAAAATGGTAAATATGCAAAATTAAATTATGAAGTAATAGCTGAAAAAGATAATTTAAGTTTAGTAAAAATAAAACTAGAAACAGGAAGATCTCATCAAATAAGAGTACAGTTTTCTAGTAGAAATCATCCTTTATGGGGAGATCAAAAATATAATGAAGAAGCAAAAGTTAAAGAGCATATCGCTTTATGGGCATATGAACTTGGATTTGTTCATCCTACTACCAAGGAGTATATGTGCTTTAAGTTAGATCCTCCAAAAGATGAATATCCATGGAATTTATTTGAATATTAATAGCAGTTTATATCTTAAAAGAGATATAAACTTTTTTATAGTTTTTTAGTTAATATTAAGTTATAATTATATAGTAACGAGGTGCTGGCTGTGATAAAGGAGTATTACTATTTTATTAAGGAATATTTAAAATTAGCAGAACTAAAAGCTAGGTATATAATTATAAATGTTTTGTCAGCATTTTTTTATAAAGGGTTTTCTATCTTACTTCCTTTTACAGCATCTTTAATAATAAAATATTTAACAGTAGGAAATGAAAAAATAACTTATATTTGTTTAGCTTTATTTTTCATAGTATATTTGCTTTATAACATATCACTTTATATCAACTACAAGGTATATGGTTATAACATGAGTTACTGTTATGATGTTTTAACTAAAAAAGTTTTAAATAAACTTGTAAATGTTGATAATAATTTTACTAGAACCATAAGTAAAGGAAGGCTAATGAACTCTATAAATTCCGATATAATCGATATTGGAGATATGAATGATAGAATATCAGAAATATTAATGGGTACATTACAAATACTTGCAGTTTTAGTTATTGTTGGATTTTATAATATATATTTAGCTATTTTATTAGTTGCATTTGCCTATATATATGTAACTATAAGAAACAGTGCTGATAGAAAAAATAATTTGTATTATTATAAGGTAAAAGGACAAGATGATAAATACAGTACTTTACTAACTCAAGTGGTTTCTGGACTTCAAGAAATAAAAACTTTTAATTTACTTGAAAAAATGAATGGTAAACTGAATTTGATTCAGAAAAAGTTTAATGAATACTATACTCAAAGAAGAAAATATATAGTCATTAGAGATAGAGACGTTAAAGTAGTAGTTTATATTTTTAGGTTTTTGCTATATATTGCTCTAATAATTTTAATGTATAAAGGTAGCATTGATATAAGTGTTTTGGTTTTGGTAATTTCTTACCATGAATATTTAGTGTCTTATATAGATGATTTTATTAATTCAACAGCAGCGATAAGAGAAGGTAATATTGCCGTTAAAAGAATAAATGATATTTTGAATTATGCTTCAAATGAAATTCAATATGGAAATCTTGGAACTAAAGTTAGTAATGGAATAATTGAATTTAAGAACGTTGAATTAGAAATAAAGAATCATAAAATACTAAAAAACATTAATTTAAAAGTAAATCACAATGAAGTGTTAGTAATAGTTGGAGAAGCTGGTAGTGGAAAAACTATGCTATTTAATCTAATGTTAAGATTGTTTGAACCTACAAAAGGAAAAATAACTTTAGATAATATAAATATCTTTGATTTTAGTATGGAAGCATATTCTAGAAATGTTTCTGTTGTTAATCAAAAACCTTTTATCTTTAATATGAGTATTAGAAAAAATTTAGATTTTGTTGATAGTGATATTTCTCATCAAATTGAAGCGTGTAAAAAAGTTGGAATTCATGATTTTATAGAGACATTACCTAATAGCTATAATACAATTTTAAGAGAAAATGGAAGCAATATCTCAGGTGGTCAAAAGCAAATGATATCTATTGCTAGAACAATTATGTCAGAAGCAGAAGTTATTCTACTTGATGATATAACTACTTCACTCGATCCAGATACAGCTAAAATGGTTCCCAAACTTATTAATAATTTAAAGAATGATCGTACTATAATAATGATTACAAAAAAACCTGAATTAATGAGAGTTGCTGATAGAATAGTTGTTCTAGATAAAGGAAAAATTTCTGATATTGGAACTCATAAAGACCTACTTGCTAGAAATGAAATTTATAAGATGCTGCAGTCAAGAAAGTCTCCGAGTAGTTTAGGAGGTTTTAACAATGTTTAAAAGATATTATGTGATAGTAAAAAAATTCTTTAGTTTAAAAGCATATAGTAAAAAACTTTTATTTTATTTGTTTTTATCTGCTTTTTTAAGAAGCTGTTCATTATTATTAATTCCTATAACGGCTTCAAAGATAGTTGAGTATGCTACAATCACCGATTATGTAATGGCAGTTGTTTGGTCTGTTTTATTTTTACTAAGTAGTTTATTTTATGTGTTGTGTCATCATTTTAATTGTGTTTCTTATAGAAATAATTCCATTTACACTCATAACAAGCTTCAACAATTGATTTTAGAAAAAGTTACTACTTATGATGAAAACTTTTCTAAAGAAATATCTACTCCATATATTGTAAATACTGCATACAATGATGTGGGAAAAGTAATGAAAGTACCAGACGAAATGTTTGATGCCATTGCAGAAGCAATTAATATTATTATTGCTATTGTTATACTATGTAAAGTAAGTGTTGTAATTGGAACAGCAACATTAGTTTTAAATGTTATATCTTTATTAGCGGTTGCTTACAATATGAAAAAGAAGGAATATTATTTAGCGGGCCAACGAAAATATCAAGATAAGGTTTCAGGATTAATGGGTCAAGTAATTGATGGTAACAAAGAAATTAAATCCTTTAATATGAATGAAGATTTGAATGAATACTTAAACGGTTATAAAAAAATATGGCGTAAAAATTACTTTAGAAAAAGAAAATATAATGATAATATTTATGTGTTAATTCCTATGATTTTAGGATTTGGAAAAATATTAATTTATTTTGTTTCAATATATTTAATTTTTGCAGGGAAATATAGTATAGCAATGTTGGTTTTAGTAATTGGATACTTTGAAAATGTTGAAACTGAGTTTACTAAATTTTATGATAATTTAGATGCTTTATCATCAAACTCTACTAGAGTAGATAGAGTATACAAAATATTAAATTATAAAACAAAAAATATGCTTGATTTTGGAGATAATAATACTGATGATATAAGTGGAATGGTAGAGTTTAAAAAAGTGTCTTTTACTTATGAAAAACAACAGGTAATGAAAAATGTAAGTTTTAAAATAAATCCAAAATCATTTACAGCGGTTGTTGGCAAAAGTGGTAGTGGCAAATCCACAATATTCCGATTGCTTTTAAGGCTTTATAAAGCAAATAAAGGCCAAATACTTTTGGATAATATAAATATTTATGAATATTCCAAAGACATTTATTCAAGCAATGTAGCTATGGTAACGCAAAAGCCATTTATGTTTGATATGAGTATAAGAGAAAATCTTAATTTAGTTGATAGCAATCATGAGCATCAAATAGAGGCTTGTAAAAAAGCTGGTATTCATGATTATATTATGAGTTTAAAAAATGGCTATAACACTAAATTAATTGAAAATGCTGAGAACATATCAAGTGGAGAAAAACAGTTAATCGCACTTGCTAGAACTTTGCTATCTAAGTCGGAGGTGTTACTATTTGATGAAGTAACATCAACTTTAGATATTAATTCTTCAAAAAGAGTTATAGATGTTTTAAAAGAATTAAAAAAGGATCATACCATAATAATGATTACACATAAGCCAGAGTTAATGAAAATGGCTGATGAAATTATCGTCATTGATAAGGGTAGATTAGTAGGAAAAGGAGAACATACTGATTTAATTAAAAAGAATAAGTATTATCAAATTCTTCAAAAGTAATATGTTAATAATTTAATATTATTAGCATATTTTTTTATATGAAATATTATATAAAAATTATGTTTTCTTTTCTAATAATTCTCGGTCTTTTTTATAAAATAATGCCAGCAAAAGCTGATTTGCCATTGCAGGGAAAAGTCATTGTTGTTGATGCTGGTCATGGAGGTTTGGACCCCGGAACTACTTATAAAGATATTTATGAAAAAGATATTACTCTTGCTATAAGTCTTTATTTAGAAAAGTATTTAAGTGAGCTTGGAGCTACTACCGTACTTACCAGAAATAGTGATGCAGACTTAAGTAATGGAGTAACTAATCATCGAAAAAAAGCAGACTTTGATAATAGAATTAAAATTATCAATAATACTTATACAGATATGTATGTATCAATCCATTTGAATTATTTAAATAATTCAAAATATTATGGTGCTCAAGTTTTTTATAATAATGATAATGAAGTGTTAGCTAAAAGTATTCAAAGCTATTTAAATGAAAATACTAAAACTGATAGAGAAGTAAAAAAAATACCTGCATCAACATACATGTATGATAAATTAAATAAAAAAGGAGTATTAATAGAGTGTGGTTTCTTATCAAATGCAAGTGAAAGAACCAAATTAATAACAGCATCTTATCAGGAAGAATTAGCTAAAACAATTGCCAGAGCTATTGCTAATTATTATTCTTAAAGATACGTCAAAATATTACAATCATTTTACATTAAAGCCATTATTTGCAGGTACATTTATTATGACAATTATGATATAATATTTAAAGTAGAGGCGGTTTGAGTGTGAAAGCAAAAACATTTAAAACATTAGATGAACAAATTGACATACTTACTAGTAAAGGTTTAGTAGTTGAAGATGTTTTAGCTACTAAAAATATTTTGCTGAGAGAAAACTACTTCTTTCTTAGTGGATACCGTCATTTATTTATGGATCCAACTGATGACAAGAGATATCTTGAAGGTACTACTTTT
>CAZSXH010000021.1:0-11033 GCA_964611015.1 uncultured Muribaculaceae bacterium | reverse complement strand
AAACATGAAGTTTTAAATGCTAAAAATCATGAAAGAGAAGCAGAAATAATCGCTCATGCTGGTGAAAAAGGTGCTATTACTCTTGCAACAAATATGGCAGGACGTGGTACAGATATTAAGCTAGGTGAAGGTGTAAGAGAACTTGGTGGTCTTTATGTTATTGGTACAGAAAGACATGAATCTCGTCGTATTGATAACCAATTACGTGGTCGTTCAGGACGTCAAGGAGATCCAGGGGTAAGTCAATTCTTTGTGTCTTTTGATGATGACTTAATGCGTCGTTTTGGTACTGATAAAGTTAAAAGTATGTTAATAAGTATGGGTATCGATGACGATCAAGCTATTAGATCTAAAGCTCTTACTAGAAGTATTGAAACTGCTCAAAAGAAAGTTGAAGGTAATAACTTCGATTATCGTAAGAGTTTACTTGACTATGACAATGTATTAAATGAACAAAGAGAAATAATCTATGCTCGTCGTAACGAAATATTAGATGAAGAAAGTATTCACGAAAGAGTTATTGAAATGTTTAAAAATACAATTGATAACATTGTAGAAAGTCATATACCACCAGAAGATAAATTAACAGATAATGATATAGAAGAAATAACTGAATATATTAATACTAACTTCTTAAAAGGACAAAACTTAAAAGTAAAAGAATTGGATGGTAAAAGTCCACTTGAAGTAAGTGATTATATATTTGATTTAGTTATTAAAGATTACGAAAAGAAAATGATTAATTCTCCACTTATGAATGAATTTGAAAAAGCTATATCATTACGTGTAATTGATAATGCTTGGGTTGATCATATGAGTGCTATGGAACACTTAAAAGAAGGTGTTGGACTTCGTGGTTATGGTCAATCAAACCCAGTTCAAGTTTATACTATGGAAGGTTATGAAATGTTTGATAATCTTTTAAATAAGATTGATAATGATACTGCTTTATTCTTACTTAAAGCTGAAGTTCGTCAAAATGTTGAAAGAAAACAAACTTTAGATGGTAAAGCTAATGATGGAAAAGAAAAAGTAAAAGCAAAACCAAAGAAAAATGATAAGAAAAAAGTAGGACGTAATGATTTGTGTCCTTGCGGCAGCGGTAAAAAATATAAACAATGCTGTGGTAAATAGTTAAAGTCCATTTTTATGGACTTTTTTTGAGCGTTAATTTGACAGCATGTTGCATGAGTGTTATAATATCAGTCATCCAAAGGGGGATAAGATATGTTACTTAATATTTATTTAGTTACAACTGCTGTGAGCTGGATTACGTATATTGCATATAATGTCGAAAGTTTAAAAAGATTAGAAAGCAAAGGATATAAATTCATAAAGCAAGATAAACCATTCTTTATGAAGCTTGCAGAAACCATTTTTACGATAATTAAAGGATGTATTCCAGTTTTAAATATTTTATTAACAATTTCAATGGTTGGTTTGTCAGATAAGTGGTTTGAGTATGTAGAACAAAAATTGAACGAAAAGGGAATAATATATATTCCTTATAAGTTTATGTCAACTAGTGAATCTGAAACTTTGCTTCAAGAAGAAACTATAGAACCTTTGAAGGTTATAAGTTATGTGGAAGAAGAAAGATTAGCAGAAGACTTTCCGCGATATGCTGTAGAAGTGCAAAATGAAGAAAAAACATATAATGGAGTTCAAACATTTGAAACAAATGATGAATACTTAGAATATTTAGATATGTGTATGTCACTAGCAGATGAAGAAGTAACTTTAAAAAGAGAAAAGAAATAATAATTATTAAAGGATTGTAACCTGTATTTTGTAGGATATAATCCTTTTTTATATAACTGAAAAAGTATTATTCTTCCTGATGATATGTTATAATTTTACTAGGAGTGATAATCGTGGATTGTATTCTTGATAAAATTATAAGTACATGTAAAAAAGTATCTGAAAATGCTAAACATGTAAAAATTAATTATGAAAGATTAGATGAAATAATAAGAGATATTGATTTGAGTCAAATGAAGTATTGGCTTGATTCTAATCCTTTTGATTTATTAGATTTTGATACTCCAACAATAATAAATTTCTTACTTGTTTATCATACAATTGGAGATTACTGCTTTTGGGGAGATCCAAAGTGGGAAATAGAAACAAAAACAGGAAAGTTAGATGGATCTTTTGCTATGATGTATTTATTAATTGAAAGATTAAAATCTGGTGAAGGTTTTGATATGTCATTTGATGAATTTAAAATGTTACTCGCAGGAAATGTTGAAATTCCATTGCTACAAGATAGATTTGATAACTTAGTGTGTATGAATAAGTTTTTAAAAGAAAAAGGAAAAGATTTTTATTCATTGGTAGAGCCTTTAAAAGTAGATAGAGAATTATTTGATTATATTATTTCTAATCTGCATTATTTTGCAGATGAAAGTTACTATAATGGTAACTTAGTATACTTTTATAAAAGAGCTCAACTTTTAACATCTGATATTTTACATGTTAGAGAAATGAAACAAAAAGCAGCTGTAGACTATTCACATCTTGTGGGGTGTGCTGATTATAAGATTCCTCAAGTAATGAGATGTTATGGCATATTAGAATTTGATGATGAACTTGCTTCTTTAGTAGAACAAAAAATTGAAATAACACCTGGTTCTGAAATGGAAGTTGAAATAAGAGCGTGTGATATTGTTGTTATTGATTATATAGCTAGAAAATTAAATGAAAAAGTATCAAGAATAGATATAAATGATTATATATGGCTACTTGGTCAGGATAAATCAAGAATGTTAAAACCATATCATAGAACTTTAACAAATAAGTATTAAAATGAGGGAAGAATGAAAAAAATAATTGAAATAATTAAGAATAACAAACTAAATACTATAATGAGTATTATAACTTTCTTAATTGGTTGTATCTTTTTATATGATTCTATCGGAATGCCTTTAAAAGGTAGGTTGTTTGCTCTTTTGATAAGCTTCCTGCCATGTATAATATATGTAATGCTTATAGTATTAAAGAATCATTATAATGATTCTGAGCAAACGAAGAATAGAATAAACTCTGTTTCAATTACTATGATTTTTGCACTACTATTTTATTATCCCGTCTTGCTTTTTATCTATTGTTTAACTGCGTTTTCTAATCCTGTAACTGATGTTCGATACTATCAATACAAAGTAAATAGCGAAAGGCTGTTACAAGTTTTTCCAAAAGAAATACCAAGCAGCGCAGAAGATGTAATGTTTTTGTATTCTCCTGGTGTTTTACAAGCAGGAACAGTGTATAGACTTTATTATAAAGATTATAGTTTAACAAAAGAAAAATTTGATAATAAATATAAGGGGAAAGCAACTTGGATAGGTTATAAAGGATGGTACACTGAAAAAAGAGGGCTATTTACAGAGCTTTATTATGAAACTCCTGCAGAAGTAACTGAAGATGATTTTTTAATATACTTAATCGAAGGAAATTGCGATGATTCTGGTTATTGCAATCATGGTGATTATCTGTTTGCATCATTTAATGAAAAAACCAATGAAGTAGTATATATGTCAAACTCGTGGTAATAAAAAAGTTTATTATGATTTATGGATTAATAGTTTAATTTAAGATATAATTATTTTAGATGGAGTGTGAAAGTATGGAACCAATAAAAATTCAAGATGAAATGTTTAAAAAGCTAAAAAAGCAAAAAGCAAAGTCTATTATTATTTTGAAAAATGAAGAAAATAGCAGTATTGCAATTAAAGACAAAATAGAGTTTATAAACAGTAAAGATAAGAAAATAAAAAGAAAAGTAAAGAATATTACAATTATAGATAATATTGATATTTTAAGTAAAAAAGATAAAAAAAGACTTGGATATAAGAAAAAAGAAGAAGTAAAACTTGAATATCCTAAAAAAGATGTTGATAAGTATGGACTTATTAAAGTTGATTTTTGTAGGAAAATGAAGCTTGCTACTAAAATATTTCTAGGCATTATAGCGGTTTTACTTCTTATTACAGTAATCATTTTAGCAAGTAATAAAATCAAAGAATTAAAAAGCCAAAAAATTGCCAAAGAAATAAATGAAATGGCTTCTGAAAAGATTGATTATATGTTTGTAGATATTAATCCATCCTTTGCGTTTACAGTTAAGAATAATAAAATTGAAAATATGGCATGTCGTAATAAAGACTGTGTTGATATAAAAAATGATCTTGAAGTAGTTGGTAAAAAGGTAACTGATGCTATTGAGTATTTGTTTAATTTTGCTAAAGATAAGGGTTATAATACAAAAGATGGAGTAACCATTAAAACAACTGGTAAAATAGATATAGATATAAAGAAGCTAGATTATGTTAAAATCCATATTATTCCAGAAAAAGAAAAAGATGAAATATTAAAAGAAATAATTGATAATGAAGAATTTAAAAATGTTGATAACAAAAGTTATTATGAAAAATTATGGGATACTTTAAAAAAAGATAGTGATTATGGAAAAGTTTATGAATGTGAAATGAAAGATAATAATCTATCTTGCTATATGAAAAAAGAAGCATTTAAACATTCTGATGAGGAATCATGGGCAAATGCTGTTAGAATATATGCTAATTATATGTCTATATTAACTCGTATGTTTAATAAATTTGGAGTTTCTTATGAAGAAAAAGTGGTTATTCCAAATATTGCTTCTGATATAAGTGTTGTTATTGAAAATAAAGGACAAAAATTAAAATTTGAATGTGATATTGATGGTGAATGTTATGCTCTTTTAGTCAAGAAAAATGGAATTTATCAAAATAGAAAAAAAGATACTGAAGGTGGAGATTTCTATTACTTTAATTTATATAAAGATATTGCATCTTTAGACTTATTAAATCCTAATGCAGTAATAAATGGATTAAGAGCTGAACCTGATGAAGGTTGGGGTTATATAGATTACGAAACTAATAAACTATATAATTTTATCTTTCCAGATAAATATCCAATTTTTGTAAAAGATAAAACATATCAAATAGAATATACTAGAAAAAGTATTTGTAATTTAAATACTGATAAATGTACTGATTACGAATACGGGCAATACAAAATTCCTGTAAAAGAGGGTGGATACACTTATTATTCAGGAGAAAAAGAAAAGCTTTATTCTAAAATCGATAAAAAGACCTATGATTTATATGTTAGTTTTCATAATATGGAAGGACTTAGCTATGGTGGAAGTGAATTAGAAAAGTTTAATTCAACAGACTACCTAATGTATGTTGATGTTAATCCAAAACAATATTATATATGTAAAAGTTATGATTTAAGTAATGAAAACTGCAAAAAAATAACAAAAGATCAATGGAATATGTTAGCAAGAGCATACACTCAAGATGGTAAATACTACTTTGATGATGAAAAACGTTCTGGAAGAAATGTAACAAGAACTATTTGTGAAATAGATTTTGAACAGTTAAAAAAGAAAAAATGTACGTCACAATATTATATAGTTACACCGGTATGTGAAGGCAATAATTGCTATGAATCATGGGAATTTTTATACGAAAAATAAATATAGGAGGAAATATGGAAAGAGTATATAACAAATTAGTAAGAGATAATATACCAAATATTATTGTAGGAAATGGCGAAGAACCTATAACTAGAATTTTAAATGATAAAGAATATAAAGAAGAACTAGAGAAAAAATTATATGAAGAATATCAAGAAGTAATAAATACTAATACTAAAGAAGAAAGACTTGAAGAACTTGCTGATATGGTTGAAGTAATCAGCTATCTTGCAAAGGTTGAAGGATCTAATTTAGATGAAGTAATGAATATTGCAAAAAATAAGTCATCTAAACGTGGAGGATTTGAAGAAAAGATATTCTTAGAAAAAGTAATAGCGCAAGATTAATCGTAAAATAAATAGTCAACTTTTTTCGATAAAAGTTGGCTTTTGTCTTTTAAAAATAGTAGTTTTATTAGGGAAAAAGTGGTAAAATAAGCTTAAAAGAAGGAGATGCTTTATGAAATCAAAAATTATTTCAAGTTTTATAACAATTATTTATGCGTTTATTTTATGGTACTTTATGTTACCACCAATTAATTTAAGTAGTCCATTATTTTGGGTATACCTTTTTATGGTAGTGATATTTGCTTTATTTGCATTATCATTTAGTGACCTTGTAAAGATGAATAATGTTAAAACAATAAATGTTAATACTAATGCTTGGCAATCAAAAGTAGTATTAGTTTGCTTTGGAGCAGTTTTAATAATATTGCTTTTAAACTTTGCTTGTTCACCTTTATTTAATTCTAGTAAATATGCAACTAGAATTACTGTAGATGAAACAACTTCATTTACGGAAGATGTTGCCCCAGTTGATTTTTCTAAAATTCCTTTGCTAGATAAAAATAGTAGCCAAAAGCTTGGGGACAGAATCATGGGACAAGCAACTGAATGGGTAAGTCAATATTATGTAAGTGATTTATATACTCAAATCAATTATAATGATGAAATAATCAGAGTAACTCCAATTGAATATGATGGAATTATTAAGTATTTTAGTAACAGAAAAGAAGGTATTAAAGGATACATAACAGTAGATTCTGTTAATGGTGCATCAAAGCTTGTTACTATGGAAAAAGGAATGCATTATATGCCTAGTGCTTACTTCTTTGAAAACTTATATCGTAAATTACGTTTAAGTTATCCAACAGCAATTTTTGATAATGCCAATTTTGAATAGATAATGAAGGTAATCCATACTGGATTGTGCCAACAATTAAATATGTTGGAGTTGGTTTAAGAAAAGAAATTTCAGGAGTAGTTATTCTAGATGCTATAACTGGAGAGTCTAAAAAATATGCAATTGATGAAATTCCAAGTTGGGTTGATCATGTTTATCCTGCAGATCTTATTATTGAACAAATGGATAACTGGGGAGAATATAAGCAAGGATTCTTTAATTCTATTTTTGGTCAAAAGAATGTCGTAAATACAACTGATGGTTATAATTATTTAGTAATGGATGATGATGTTTACTTATATACAGGTATTACATCTGTATCTAATGATGAATCAAATTTAGGATTTATTTTAGTAAATTTAAGAACAAAAGAAACTCACTATTATAGTGCACCTGGGGCAGAAGAATTTAGTGCAATGGCATCAGCTGAAGGTTTAGTTCAAGAAAAAGGATATGAAGCATCATTCCCACTACTTGTTAACTTAAATAATAAGCCAACATATCTTTTAAGCTTAAAAGATAATGCTGGACTTGTTAAAATGTATGCTTTAGTTGATGTAGCTGACTATCAAAAGGTTGTTGTTAGTGACTCATCACTTGGCATTGAAGTTGCTGCAAATAAGTATTTAAATGATGTAGCAGATAATGTAGATACTAACAACATAAAAGAAAAGAAAATAACAGTAAATAGTATTACATCTGCCGTTGTTGATGGTAATACATATTATTATATTGTTGATCAAGATAACAAACGTTATTCAGCATCTATTAAAGTAGGAAAAAATGTTTTACCATTTGTTAAAAAAAGTGATAACTTACAAATCACTTATAATGAAAGCGCAGTTAATCAAATTGTAACAGTTGAGGTTAATCATGAATAAGTCTGAGCTTTTAGAAAAGATTACTTTGTACGAAAATAATTTAAAAGATCTTGCGAGGTGTCTTTGACTATTCTAAGAAAAAAGAAGAAATCTGTGATTTAGAAAGCATTCAACAAGCACAGGATTTTTGGAATGACATTGAAAAAGCTAATGAAATTAACCAAAAGTTATCTAATTTAAAAAAAGATGTATCTTTATATGACTACTTAAATAAAGCAATTCAAGATAATAAAGAATTACTAAATGCCTCAGATGATGGTGAGATATTAGAACTTGTATCATCAGAATTAAATGAAATTAAAAGCAGTTTGGAAGAGTTAGAAACATCTGTTACTTTAAGTGGAGAATTTGATTCATATAACTGTTATTTAGAAATCCATCCTGGAGCTGGAGGAACAGAATCTTGCGACTGGGCAAGTATGCTTGCAAGAATGTATCAAAGATATGCGGAAAAAGAAAACTTTAAATGGGAAATTATTGAAGAACAAAAGGGCGATGAAGCTGGAATTAAAAGTATGACTTTAAAAATAAGTGGAGACTATGCTTATGGCTACTTAAAATTCGAAGCGGGAGTTCATCGTTTAGTGAGAATTTCTCCTTTTGATGCTGGTAGAAGAAGACATACATCATTTGCATCTGTTACGATTATGCCAGAATTAAAGCAAGAAATTAATATCGAAATTAAAGAAGAAGACTTAAAAATTGATGTGTATCATTCAAGTGGAGCTGGAGGACAATCGGTAAATACTAGTAACTCTGCGGTTAGAATTACCCATTTACCAAGCAAGATTGTTGTAACATGTCAAAACGAAAGAAGTCAGTTAAAAAACAAAGAACTTGCAATGAAAATGTTAAAATCTAAGTTATATATGGTAGAACTTGAAAAGAAAAATGCTGAACTTGATGCTTTAAAAGGTGAAAGTACAAGTATTAATTTTGGTAGTCAAATAAGAAGTTATATTTTAGAACCGTATAAATTAGTAAAAGATCATCGCAGTAATTTTGAATATAGTGATCCCGATAAAATCTTAGATGGAAATTTAAAGCAAATGCTACTTTATAATCTTAAGGAGTTATCATGAACAAGGCAATAGATTTTTTAAAAAGAAACTTAACTAAAGAATCAACTATAGTAGTAGCATGTAGTGGAGGACCGGACTCCATGTGTTTACTATCTCTTTTGAATGATTTGAAAAGAGAGTTTAATCTAAAAATCATTTGTGCTCATGTTAATCATAAAGTAAGAAAAGCAAGTGATTCCGAAGCTAAAATGGTAGAAAAATATGCAAACAATAATAAAGATATATTTGAACTACTAGAAATCAAGGAATACATTAATGGAGACTTTAGTGAAGAAGATGCTCGAAAGAGAAGATATAAATTTTTTGATGAATTAATAAAAAAATACCATGCTAAGTTTTTGCTAACTGCTCATCATGGTGATGATTTAGTAGAGACAATTTTAATGCGTCTTACTCGTGGAAGTAATTTAAGTGGTTATATTGGAATAAGAAGTGTAAGTAGTAATGATGAATACACAATACTTAGACCTCTTTTGACAGTTACTAAAGAAGAAATTTTAAAATATAATGAAGAAAAGAAAATCGAGTATGCTGTTGATAATAGTAATGAAAATATTGAGTATACTAGAAACAGATATCGTAAAACAGTGCTTCCTTTTTTAAAAAAAGAAAACCAAAGTGTTCATGAAAAGTATTTAAAGTTTTCTGAGGAACTAACTTCATATGAAGAGTTTGTAAATGAATATATAGCTAAATTAAATGCAATAGTTGATAACTCAATAATTACTAACAACTTAAAAGATGAATCGTTATTTATAAAAAGAAAATGTTTAGAAATTATAATAAAGAATATCCAAAGTAAAGATATTTTAGAAGTAAATGATAATCAAACCAAAGAAATACTAAAACTGTTTAGTTTAGAAAATAAAAGTATTGATTTAAATAATGGTTATAAAGCAGTAAATAGTTATGGAAAATTGCAAATAATAAAAATAGCAGAAGATATTTGGGATGAAGTTATAATTGATAAAGACATAGAAGTTGGTAACTTTAAATTTTATTATAATAAAACAGATGGAGATACTACTAACGCTTGTATATATTTAAATAGCAAAGAAATCTCAATGCCTCTTAAATTAAGAACGTGGCAAGAGGGAGATAAAATAAGTGTAAAGAATCTTCAAGGAAGAAAAAAAGTAGGAGATATTTTTATAGATAATAAAATACCTAAGCAAGAACGAAAAAAGTACCCGGTATTAGTTGATGCAAATGACACAATATTATGGCTTCCTAATCTTAAAAAGTCGCAATTTGCTAAAGACAAACAAGAAAAATATGATATAATAATTAAATGTGAGGCAAGGTGAAAATAAATGAATGTAAAACCAAATAAAAGTGATAATTTTAAGAATTTATTACCATATATAGTTTTATGTGGTGTTATTGCAGTTGTTTTAATAGCTCTTAGTTTCCAAGGAGCTAAGATTAATGAGCTTTCAACAGGAGAATTAATAACAGAATTAAGAGAAAATAATGTAACTGAAATTACTGTAACTCCTAAAAGTAATGAAAGTATTTATTATATTGAAGGAAAATTAGAAGGATATAAAAAGAAAGAAAGTTTTAAATCTAAAGTAGTTGGAACAGAACTTGAAACTGTTTTAGCTTTAATTAAAGAAAATAAAGTTGAAAAATATGAAACAAATTCTGATCCTGGAGAAAACATTATATTATACATAGTGGTTAACGTTTTACCACTAGTATTATTGGTTGTTGCTATGTATTTCATCTTTACAAAAATAGCAAATTCTAATAAGAATTCTATGGATTTTGGTAGAAGTAAAGCAAGACTTTCAAATGATAGTGATAAAAAAAGCTTTAAGGATGTTGCAGGATTAAAAGAAGAAAAGGAAGAAGTAGCAGAATTAATCGACTTCTTAAAAAGCCCTAAAAAGTTTGAAAAAATGGGTGCAAGAATTCCAAAAGGAGTATTACTTGTAGGTCCACCGGGAACTGGTAAAACATTACTTGCTAAAGCTATTGCTGGAGAAGCTAATGTTCCATTCTTCTTTATTAGTGGTTCTGATTTTGTAGAATTATTCGTAGGTGTTGGTGCTTCACGTGTTCGTGATATGTTTAAAGAAGCAAAACGTAATGCCCCATGTCTAATCTTTATTGATGAAATTGATGCTGTTGGACGTCAAAGAGGAACAGGCCTTGGTGGAGGCCATGATGAAAGAGAACAAACTCTTAACCAATTATTAACTGAAATGGATGGGTTTGGTGAAAATGAAGGAATCATCATTATAGCAGCAACAAACAGACCAGATGTTTTAGACCCAGCATTACTTCGTCCAGGACGTTTTGACCGTCAAGTAACAGTTAGTTTACCTGATGCTAATGAAAGAGAAGCAATATTAAAAG
>CAZSXH010000020.1:0-11354 GCA_964611015.1 uncultured Muribaculaceae bacterium | reverse complement strand
TATTAGAAAAATTTAAAGGTAAAACTGGTCCAATTAAAAACTTATTACTCGATCAAACGATTATAAGTGGTCTTGGAAATATTTATGCAAATGAAGTGTTATATAGTGCAGGAATAGATCCAACTAGAAAAGGAAGTACATTAACAAAAGAAGAATGCCAAAAGATTGTTACTTCTTCAAAGAGAATTATTACCAAAGCAATTGAATGTGGAGGAACAACTATTAAAAGTTATACTTCTTCATTAGGAGTAACAGGAATGTTTCAACAATTCTTAAGTGTTCACAAAAGAGAAAAAGAACCATGTATTAAATGTGGCAAGCCAATTAAACGTATAAAAATAAATGGCAGAAGTACTTATTATTGTGAAAATTGTCAAAAGTAAAGTTGATTATAAATGAATAGAAGAAAAGAAAAAATATCTTTTCTTTTTTTATTAGTTTTTTTTATATCAAAATAATGATATAATTTATAATAAGAAATGGAGAGGTTATTAATGGATTTATTTATTCCAGATATTTATGCTCAAAGTATTTATACAATTAATTATAAAAAGTTAAAAAAGAATGGTATTAAGTGCTTGTTATTTGACTTAGATAATACAGTAGCTCCTTATAAAGTGGATGAACCAGATGTAAAGGTTAAGGAATTATTTAATAGATTAGAACAAGATTTTAAAGTTATTATTTTTTCTAATAGTGGTAAAAATAGACTTAGACCATTTAAAGAAAAATTAAATGTTGATGTTGCTTTTAGTAGTAAAAAGCCACTAAAAGGAAAATATAAAAAAGTATTAGATCTTTATAGATTTAAAATAGATGAAGTTGCTTGTATTGGAGATCAATTGTTAACTGATGTTTTAGGTGCTAATCGTATGGGATTTACAAGCATACTTGTAAATAGACTTGCTAAGTTTGAAACAGCACCAACTAGATTTAACCGTTTTTTTGAAGGATTTATAACAAAAAGACTTGCTAAAAAAGATATTCTAGTAAGTGGAGAATATTACGATTAAGAAAAATTATTTAAAAAGGAGTGATAATATGCTAAAAAAGTGTATTGGTTGTGGCATAACATTACAAAATGATGATAAAACAAAATTGGGATATACTCCAGAATTAAATAATGACTTATGTGAAAGATGCTTTAAATTAAAAAACTATAATATTTTAACAAATGAAGGATTAGATATAAATAATGAAGATATTATAAAAAAGATTAATGAGAGCAATGCTTTAACATTATACTTAATTGATTTTTTAAATATTGATGAAGAAGTAATTAGTGAATATCAAAAAATAAAAGGATTAAAGAAAATTATTTTAACCAAAACTGATATTATTCCCAAAAATATAAAATTAAATGTTTTAATTGAAAATATTAAAAAAACATATAACATAGAAGAAGAAATAATACCTTGTAGTAGTAAAAATAGATTTAACTTAAGTATTATTACTAATTTATGTAAAGAATTTAAAAAAGTTATTTTAGCAGGATTTACTAACGCCGGAAAAAGTAGTTTGATAAATGCTTTAGTAGGAAGTGATATCACTGTTAGTAAAAGAGCAAACACTACTCAAGATTTTATTGAACTAAAAGTTGATGGTATAAAGATTATAGATGCACCAGGATTTATGAGCACGTCATCAAGAGATAATATGTTACCAAAAAATATTATTAAACCTCTTACTTATCAATTAAAAAGTATTTATCATCTTTTAATTAATGATATTAATCTTTATATAAATAATGATGTTAATATGACCTTGTATTTAAATAATGAAATAGCTATTAATAAGAGAAGAAATAAAGAAGAAGTAATAGGTAAAATAAAAGTGCCAAAAAATTATGATTTGGTATTAATAGGAATAGGGTTTATTAAATTTAGCGAAGAAGCATTGATTGATATCAATTGTGAAAGTTATGAAATCAGACCTTCCATTGTAGGAGGCAAAAATGAGTAAAATAAGAGTAATGAGTGAAAATCTTGCTAATAAAATAGCTGCAGGAGAAGTAGTAGAAAAATGTGCATCTGTTGTTAAAGAATTAGTAGAAAATGCTATAGATGCTGGTTCTACACAAATAAAGATTAACTTAAAAGATGGTGGAATCACTGAAATTGGTATAACCGATAATGGTGTGGGAATGGATCGTGAAGATGCCACTTTAGCTTTTGCAAGACATGCAACTAGTAAGATTTACAAAGATGATGATTTGTATTTTATTGAAACTTTAGGCTTTAGAGGTGAAGCTTTAGCCAGTATTGCCAGTGTTTCAGAAGTTGATTTGAAGACTTGTAATAGTGAAATAGGTACTCATGTTAATATCAAGGGAGGAAACACTTTAGTAGTTGAAGATTCCTCATCAAGAATTGGAACCGAAATAGTAGTAAGTAATCTTTTTTATAATACACCAGCACGTCTTAAATATTTAAAAAGTGAAGCAACAGAATTAAATAATTGTATTCAATATATTGAAAAATTAGCATTATCTAAACCTAGTATTGCTTTTACTTTAAGTAATAATGATAAAGTAATAGTTAAATCGAGTGGTAGTGGTAATTTGCTTAAAACAATTCATGAAATATATGGCTTAAATGTTTCAAGTAACATGCTTGAAATAAAAGCAATGAATGATGATTTTGAAGTAACTGGTTTTGTTTCAAAACCTAGTATTTTAAAGAAAAATAGAAATCATTTTAATACTTTTGTTAATGGTAGAATAATAAGAAATAATGAAATAAATCGTGCAATAAATGATGCGTATAATACATATAAACACGATGGCTTTTATCCAATTGTCGTGATAAATATTGAAACAGATCCAACCCTTGTGGATGTAAATATTCATCCTACTAAGCAAGATATAAAAATGAGTAAGATGGAAGAACTTACTGATTTGATTTATAAAACAATTAAAGATATATTATATAATAATTTACTTATCCCAAATGCTATTTATGATGAATCTTTAAATGATGTCAAAGATAATTTTATAGCAAAAGATGTTTATGAAAATAATGATGATGTAAAAGTAGATAATAATATAGTTCAAACATCAATGGATTTTGGATCTAATAAAGAAGATAAAATAATTAAAAACGAAGAGTTTAAAAGTTTGAAATTATATCCTGTTGGTCAAGTTCATGGTACATACATTATTGCTGAAAATGAAGATGGAATGTATATTTTGGATCAACATGCAGCTCACGAAAGAATAAATTATGAAATGATTCAAAAGAAATTTCAAGATGAAGAAGTTACTTATACTGATATGATTGTTCCTTTAAGCGTAGAGCTTTCTACAAGTGATTTTAAAATATTTATGGAAAAAAAGAGTGTTTTAGAAGAACTTGGGTTTAAAATTGAAGAGTTTGGAATAAATACAGTAATTATAAAAAGCCATCCAACATGGTTAAAGAGTAATTATGAAGGAGATAATTTACGTTATATTATTGATTTAGTAATAAGCTCTAGTAAGAATTTTAATAAAGAAAGATTTTTAGATAGCTTGGCAAAGATGGTCAGTTGTAAGATGAGTGTTAAAGCAGGAGACCATTTAAGTCGTGAAGAAATGGAAAAATTACTTGAAGATTTAGTTAAGTGTGATAATCCATATAATTGTTGTCACGGAAGACCATCGATTATGAAATACAGTAAATATGAATTAGAAAAAATGTTTAAGAGGGTGATATAATGCTTCCAGAAAAAAGAAGAAATATTATAATCGGCGCAATTGCTATAGTAATTTTAATAATTGTAATAATAATGATTTCAATTTTGACTAACTATATTAAAAGCAAAGATACTAGGGATACTAGAAGAAATGATGAATATATAAATAATTACACTTATTTTGGTGTGATAAAAGATGAAGACGGTGCTTATAGTATATATGGTATAAACGAAAAAAATGAAACAAGTTTAAATATCAAGACATTTTATGATATTAAAGATATGAGAGTAATTAATAAAAGATTAGTATTTTATTCTGATGCGTTAAATGAGATAAGATTTGACAGTAAGAAAAATGAATTCTACTTAGATGAGTTAAATACTTTTTATAAAAATAGTTATGATGTCTCTTTAACTGATGATTATGTAATTATTAAAGAAAATAATAAACTTTCATATTTCGAATTTACGAATGAAATTAAAACATCTAAAGTAATTACAGAAAATTTAGTAAATGAAAAATTCTTAATTGATGGTGATATGATTTATTATATTTTGGAAGATGGAATATATAAATATGATTTAAAAAAATCTCAAGAAGAATTAGTAATATCTAAAGAAATAGAGCAAGTTTATGAAATCTTAGCTATAAGTGAAAAGTTTATATATATAAAGATAAATGATAAAATTAATTGGATTAATTTAGAAAATGAACTTTTAATAGAATCACCATATGAAGGAGAATATATTAACATTGACCAAAATGGATTTTATTATTTTGATAATGAAGAAAAAGAAGTAAAACTATATTCTAATGTTTATAACAAATTATTTAATTATCATTTTTCATCTGAAGGTAAAGATTTAGTTTCTAACGAAATTATTAATTCTGATATTAACTATTTTAAATTTCAAGATGAAGAAATTAAAAGAAATGTTTTAGTAAATACTACTAGTGGTGAGATAATAAAAGAATTAGAACAAGATTATCTATATATAGTTAAGGTGAAATAATGAAAGTAAATTTAAATATGTTACCATATGAAATTAATAAAGAAATAGTATTTCCAGAAAATTATTATAGTAATTCAGAAATAAAAGATTTAAAAAATGTCATTGCTAAAGGTAAAATTGATTATAATTTAACTGATGAAATAGAAATAAATTTAGAAGTTGAAGGAATAATGTATTTAAAAGATGCAATTACTAATGAAGTTGTTGAATATCCTTTTTCTTTTAAAATAGAAGAATTATTGGAAAATTTTGATGGAGAAAGTGAAAAATATTACGAAAAAAGTAAAAATATACTTGATATAATTGAGTTTTTATGGGAAAATATTGTATTGGAAGTCCCAATATCCTATACAAAGGTAAAAGATGTTCACAAAAAAGGTGAAGGATGGGAATTAAATAATGAAGAGCCAAAAGATGATGTTGATCCTCGAATGGCAAAACTAAGCGAAATATTTAAAGGTGGTGAATAGACATGGCAGTTCCTTTCAGAAGAACTAGTAAAACTAAAAAAAGAATGCGTCGTACTCATTTGAAAAAAGAAGTTGGAGCATTAACAACTTGTTCAAAATGTGGAGCTACACTTAGACCACATAGAGCTTGTACAAAATGTGGTAATTACAACGGAAAAGAAGTAATTAAAGTAGCAAGCGAAGAAGAATAAATGAAGTTTTTAGAATCACAACTAAATTAGTTGTGATTTTAATTGCAAAAAAATAAAAAGTGTGAGATAATCAAAAATAGAAGGGAATAGGAATTATGAATGAAGAAGTAAGAACTGAAAGTGAAATTGTAGTTGCATCAAATGAAGAAAGTAATTTTTTAAGTGATAGTGGCTTTAAAATAGCTGAAGATCAATATGTTGCTTTCGTAGATTCTACAATTGATATCGACTTAAAGGAATTGGTAACAAAGTTAAAAGGAATCCAAGAAGAAATTGCACAAGAAGATGTGGATTTAGATGCCTTTTCTAAAATTATGTTAGAAAAAGTAAGTGTTATAAATGCTATTTTAGAATCAGATGCACATGTTAAAGATGTATATGGTTATTATGAATTTAAATCAGCTTTAGAATCTATTGAAAATAAATTTAGTGCTGCAAATAATTATTATCGTGCTTTAAAAATTGAAAATGATAGGGAACTTGTAATTAGAGATATTAATAAACAATTATATGATTTAAAAAATGATCAAAATTTAAGTGCTTCAGAAAAAGCTGCAAAAGCTATTGCTTTAAGAAATGGTTTAATTGCTGCAAAGGCTGCCAAGAAAGAAGCTGTAGAATTTAGAGCATTACAAGAATCTGAATATTCAAAAGCAAATGAAGGAAAAGAAATTATCAATTTAAAAAATGATTTATTATCATCAGTTAATGAATTAGATAAAATGTATCGTAATTTAGATCCTCGTCCTTTATGTGCTGATAGTCTAGGAGAAGCAATCAGAGGAACAAGAGATGAAATTGTAATGTTTGGTTTAGCAGCAGTACAAAAACAACGTGAATTTGATAGTTTATGTGAAAAATATCATTTAGTATATGATGAAAGTCTTGATAAAAAGATGGATAATAACATTGAATTAAAAGCTGGAAAAGAAGAATTAGAATCTGAACCAACTGAAATTCAAGAACAAGCAGATACTCCTGTTGTAGAAGAACCAGTTGAAACACATGATGATTCAATGACTCCTGTTACAGAAGAAAAAACTGAATCTGAAATTAAAGATGAAAAAGATTTATTTGAAAGTCTTAAAAAATTAAATCCTGATGCAAATATTACACTAGTTGATGGTTTAATAAGTGCTAGCGTAGATCTTAAAGATTTAAAATTACCTGAAGGATTTAAATATACTGAAGGTATTGGAATTAATAATAAAGTTAGTGATACTGAAGAAATTATTGCTCTTGGAGTAAAAAGTGAACATAATAGAGAATCAACACATGAATCTGTTGAAGAAGTAAAAGATGAACAAACAGTAGGGATTGCTCAAAAACTAGATGAAGTTAGAAACTCAACAGTAGAATCAAAAGGTCATAAAGTAGTAAAAGTAAGACAAGCAATAATTGCTCCTTATATAAGTTCAGTGCTTAAATTTGGTGGCGTTGCGGCCTTATCAGGTGTTGCTCTTGCTGGAGCATTAGTAGTTCCTGCCCTTGCTGGTGGAGCTATTGGTGCTATTGCTCAAACACTTCATAATAAATTAGGAGTAGAAGGGCATTTAAGTAATGTTAAAGGTTTTGAATCAAATCCTGAAGAGATGGGAGTAACATTTAAATCTCTTTTAGAAGGATATAAAAATAAAAGAAAAGCAGCTAGAAATGCTGAAACACAAAGTGTACCAGAACCTGTAGAATCACCAGCTCCAATTCCTGAATATGTTCCTATTGATGACCAAGAAAATTCAGAAGTATTATCTAAACCTGTAGTTCCAGCTGAACCAGTTGAAACTGGTACTCCTGAAGTTGTAGATTCATCTGTAGCTCTTGCAGGATTGCCATCAGGACAAATGATTGCAGAAGATGCTTATAGAGATCAAATAGGTGAACAACTTGCTGAAGAACCATTTGACTTTACTGATGAATTAGGTGCAGAACTAGGAGGAAGATAAAAATGAAAGTTGATAGTGTGATTACTTTAGATAATGATATAAATTATCTATTACTTGATAAAACTGTTTATAATGAAAGCGTATATTTTATGGCAGTTGTTTTAAACGAAGAAGAAGAACCTACAGAAGAATATGTAGTTTTAAAAGAAACCATTGAAGGCAATGATATATATGCTAAAATTGTAGATGATGTTAATGTTTTAAAAGAATTGATTGAGATATTTACATCTTCTTTAAAAGAAGAAGTAGATTCTTTACCAAATGTAGAATAATTCATAATTCTAAAAAGACACAAATGTGTCTTTTTTCTATGATTGAATATATGCCTTATTTATGTTATAATTATGCATAGTACGGAGGTGTTGACATGGAAGAAAAAACTCAAGAGATAACAATTGAAACTAAAGCAGTAAATGAAATAATTGAAATAGAAGAAAATGAAGAGATAATAAATAATAATTATGATGTAGAACCAATTGCAGAAATTGAAATTGAACCAAAGAAAGAAAAGAAAAAAGGAAAGTGGAGTACTCTTACTAAAAAGCAAAAAACAATCATAATTGTTTGTGTTGTTTTATTAGTTTTAATCGTTGTAGGATTGTTAGTATATTTTTTGATTATAAAAAAAGATGATGATAATAAACCAAATCAAAATGAACCTATGGTTATAGTAGAAAAAGATAATTATCGTTATGAAAATGGTAAATTAATACTAATTGATAGTAATAAAAATGAACTAGGTAAATACACTTGTGAAAATGCAAGTGAATCACTTTGTTATGTTGCTTATTATAGTAATGAAGATGAATTTGATGTTGCTAAGAAAGTATATGAAAACGGTGTTCCTATTGATAATCGTAGTGATATTTTTAATAATAATTATGTTTTTATCTATGATAATCCTAAAGCTGAAGACGGTAATGTAAAATTATATAATATTGATAAAAAGGAAGTAGAAAATACTTATGAGCTTGTAAAAGAAATTGATGGTAAGAAGGTAATTGCTAAAAAAGGTGAAAAATACGGTGTTATATCATTTGAAAATGGAATAACAAAAGATATTGAATTTAAATATGATTATTTAGGATATATTCTTGCATCCGAATATCTTGTATCTTCAAGTAATAATAATTATAAATTAATTGATTTTTTGGGTGAGGACGTTAGTAAGAGTGTTCCAGGAAAAATCAGGAATTATAGTAGTAAAAATATTAGTGTAAATATAAATTCTAAGTACTATGCTTATAATTATGAAGGATCTAAAGTTCTTGATAAAAATTTTGATTATATAGCATTTGTAGATGATTATTTTATCGCAGCAGAAAGTAGCAAATTATTTATATATGATAAAGATGGCTCAGTAATGAATGGTGAAGGAATACGTATTTCTAGTGATAGTTATAATACTAAGCTAATCTTTAATGAAGAGTTACGTCAAACTGGAAAAGAAGAAGCTTTTAGTGCTTATGTGAGTGGCAATACTTTAAGACTTGAATATGATGAAGATGGACTAGTTAATGTTAACTTAAATGAAGGTAATTACAATAAAAATATGCCATTTGTAAATTATTTTAATGGTAAGTTATATTTTTATAGTGATAAAACTAAAACTAACTTAATTGGAAGTTATCAATGTAATTATGCTAATGCAGTTACTGAAGATACAGAAGTTTTAGAAAACTGCTTTTTGGCAAAAGAAAGCAACATTTTAAATCCAAATGATAGTAATGTAAAAAATGGATATTTACCAATTTATAATAATCGTTATGTTTTTATTACTGATGTTAAAAGTCCGAATGAAAATAATATTATTCTTTATGATTTGAAAGGTACTGATAAGAAAAAACTTGCTACTTATAAACAAGTAGATGCCGGATATCATAATGCTGAAGCCACAATTATAAACTTAGATACTGCCGGAACTTTAGTAACTGCTAAAAATGCAAGTGATTCTTATGGAGTTGTAAATATTACTAGTTCTGGAGTAAAAGGAATTGTTGGCTTTAAAAATAGCGATAGTGAAAACTCATGGATTAATACAGAAATAAAAGTATTTAATAATTACTATTTAACAAAGAGAAATGATGGTACATATCATTTATATAGTACTAAAAAAGCTAATGATGAAATTACTTCAAAGATAACTACTAAAAATGAAATAGTTGACTATAAAGATGACTATATTAAAGTTAAAACTGATAAAAATAAATATATGATTTATGGTGTTTTAGATGGTCAAATAAAAAGTGATGAATATAACTATATAATCATGGATTCAAAAGTATACATAGCAGTAAATAGTAATAATGAAGTAAGTGTTTATAAATATAATAATCGTGATAATAACTTAATAACAAGTGAAGTTACTGTAGCAGGTAAAGATTATGCTAATGAATTAAAATATTACATAAGTGGTGATGTTTTAACACTTACTTATGTTGATGGAGAATCAAATAGTATAGATATAAATATAGGATAAGGAGGGTGTTATGCAAGATAGAAAAACTTTAATTACAATAGTTATATTACTTGTAATATGTCTTCCTCTTGCAACCATTGGAACAGTTAAGCATTTTAAAGAAGCTAATAAAGATGTTGTAAATAATAATATAAATAAAGACCTTATTTATAATAATAAAGTATATCTTTATCAAGATGGAGAACTTTTAAAAACCTATGATTGTGCTAACTGTTTTAAGGCAAAGACTATTATTAATGATGATGAGTATCATACTAATTCATACAAAAGTGGTACTAAAATATTAGATGCTGTTATAAATGATATGTGGGCGGTATTTGGAAAAGATAAAGATATAGTTTTATATAATATTTTGGGTAATTCTATTGCTACTACATATGATGAAATTAAGACTTATAATGTTGAGCATACAGAAGATATGATCGTATTTAAGAAAAATAATAAATGGGGAATTACTTATTTTACTTCAGCAATAAAAAATGACTATGATTATATAGCTTTTCCTGCTCATTTTATTAATGATACTCTAGATACTAGTATGTTTATTGGGAAGATTAATAATCTATGGTATATCTTAAAATCTGATGGTACTGCTTTGATGCCAGAAGTTCATACTGAAATAGTTGATTTTAATGATAACTATTATATTACATATGATGGTACCTACCATATAATGGATTATAATAATGTTGAACAATTAGCAAATGTTTCAAAAGATAAAGTTTACTGTATAGATAAATATTTGTTCTTAGTTTTAAATGAAAAAATGTACGTTTATGAAAATGTTAATGAATCTTTAAAAAAGACTATTGACATAAAAGAATATAAGGAAATCTATTTATCTAAAAATAATGATGAAATTGTAATTATGTTAGATGGTAATTTACTTGAAACTATTGCACTAAATTAAAATGTTTGTTAAAATAAGTTTGTGTTTTGAAGATCCTTGAGGAGTAGAATAAGATTGATTTTAAGAGAGTTAGTGGCTGGTGAAAACTAATAATTGACTTATTTGAAGGTTGCAAGGGGAAAAATAAAGCAGAAGTGCTCTAAAACTAATTAAGTAAAATTAAGGATGGTACCGTGCTTATGCACTCCTTTGGTATCATCTTTTTATTTTTGAAAGGATTTGGTTGTAATGTTAGATACAAAGTATAATCATAAGTTGGTTGAAGAAGGAAAATATAATACATGGCTTAATAATAAGTATTTTGAAGAAAGGGAAGGATTAGAACCTTATGCCATAGTCATTCCACCTCCAAATGTAACAGGAAAGCTTCATTTAGGCCATGCTTGGGATACAGCACTTCAAGATATTTTAATTCGTTATAAAAGAATGCAAGGCTATAATGCGATATGGGTTCCAGGAATGGATCATGCCGGAATTGCCACTCAAGCAAAGGTTGATGCAAAATTAAAAGATATGGGAATTAAACCAAGAGAAATTCCGCGTGAAGAATGGTTAAAGTATGCTTGGGATTGGAAAGAAGAATATGCCGAAAACATTCATAATCAATGGGCAAAACTAGGTCTTTCGTTATGTTATTCTAAAGAAAGATTTACTCTTGATGAAGGTTTAAATAAT
>CAZSXH010000019.1:0-11762 GCA_964611015.1 uncultured Muribaculaceae bacterium | reverse complement strand
TTTTAGAACTAAGTTAGAACCTGATTTTAAAATGGACTGGGGAATTCAAAGAAAAGAAGAATCTTATCCTTCAAGAGTAAGAAGGGAAGTTCAAATCTTTGACTTAAAGAAATTTGTTACAGAAGAACGTAGTAAAAAAATGGCTCAAGAAGGAAGCAATGGCTTTAATACACCAAATCCATTTAGACCAGCTGATGGTATGGGCATGGGAATGGGAATGAATCCATTTGGAATGCCTGGTATGGGCGGAGGCTTTGGTAGTGCTCCAACTAGTAAACCTGCTGGGTTAAATAATTTAGATATTGATAGCATGCTAAAAGACTTAGACGAAAAGTTTAAAGAATTAGATCGTAAAGAAGAAATGCGTAAAGCTCAAAGAGAAAAGTTACTTTCTATTGATGAAAAAGTTGATCTTCCTGCTATTAAAGAAGTTGTAAAAGAAGAAAAACCAAAAGAAGAGCCTATTGATTTAACTGCAGAAAAAAAGATAACTGAAGTAAAAGATGAGCTAATGGAAAAAACTAGTGAAATACCTGTGGCTAGCGAAAATCCAAAGATAAGTGTAGATTCTGAGAGTATAGTTTTAGATCAAAATGTAATCTCGGATGATGAATTTTTTGATGATTTTTTTGAAGATGAATAAATCCTTTGATTAAAGGATTTTTTTCTTGGCTTTTGTCTAGATTAATAATTATAGCCATCATATAATATGGTGTGATGCTATATGAAAAGAATTAGATTAACTGATTATAATTCTAGCATGGGAACACTTATTGATGTTCAAAATCCTGTAGATTATAAAGACAATCCAACACCAGGTAGTATAAATATTTATATTGATAAGCTCTTATCTAACCATAAAAGTATGTTAGACTATCGTAAAAAGTATTTTATTTCTTGTAGTAAAGGTAAATTAAGCCAAAGAGCAGTAGCTATGTTAGAGTTTTTAGGTTATGATGTTACACAAGTCATTCGATAATGAATGATTTTTTCTTTGTTATGTATTATAATAATAAATGGTAGTGATATTATGAGTGGATTATTTAATAGTTTTTATGATTTTATAATGAATGCAATAGATGCTTTAGGAGTTTATGGTCCAATTCTTGGATGCTTTTTTATACTACTTGAAAGCATTATTCCACCACTTCCTTTATTTGTTTTTATAACAATTAATTTTATAGCTTTTGGTAAAGTTTTAGGATTCATAATATCTTGGATATTTACTTGCTTAGGCTGCTTACTTTCTTATTATCTTGTAAAAAGATATTTAAGAAACTGGGTAGTTAAGAAAATAAAAAATATTAAGTTATTAACTGATTGTATGCATTACATAGAAAATCTTTCTCTTGCGAAAGTAACAGTTATCTTATCAATTCCATTCACACCTGCATTTATGATGAATATTGCAGCAGGTATTGTTAATATGGATGCTAAAAAATATACTATTGCTATTTTGATTAGTAAAATATTTTTAGTATACTTTTGGGGCATGATAGGTACTGGATTAGTAGAAAGTTTAAAAAACCCAAGTAGCATTATTACAGTAGTTATTATGATGGTGTTAGCATATTTAATAAGTTTCATAATAAAAAAAGCCTTTAAGATTGACTAAAGGCTTTTCTTATTAATAAAGTTTCAAAATCATTATTTGTTTCATGTTGCTCACTATTTAAAGCATCTTTTGTTTGAGCAATTAAATCAGCAAAAACTCTTTTAATTACTTCATAATAATCATTATTCATAGGAATATCAAATTCATATATAAACTCTGCAATTTTTTCTATTGCCATTTGTATTTTAGCATTAGCACTACTTAAATAGTGCTTTTCTTCATCTACTACTATTTGATATCTAGTTTCAATTCCAGGCATCTCATAGTCAAATGGCTCTATTTCTACTCTGGCTTTTTGAAAGAATTCGATACAAGCAAGATTAAATATTATTAAACTATCTACTGAATATTTTCTTTGTATCTCCATATCAGGATCAGTGTATATAGATATATTAAGAACACTTATAAATACACCATCATAATGTTCTGCAAGTTTTTCAAAGTCAATCCAACCTTTGCCATCAGGATAGTTTTTCAAAATAAAATCCAATTTTTCTTTAGAATCAATAGTACATATATTTGCTTGTTCTTTTAATTTTATTAATACTGCAGGTTGGTTAAATGGGTTACTACCAGATTTATAGAAGAAAACATTAGGGTTAGATAGTATAAAATCTATCCATGGGTTATATTGCATAACTTCGCCTTGCTTAGTTGCCCACAAACCACCAACAGGTTTTTTAATGCAAGTATTTTTAATGTCAGTAAAAAAATCAGGATAAATAAAGTCAGTACCCACACTCAAAAACATAGTATAACCCCCTCAAGTTATAAGAATTATACCATAAATTGCATTTTTTGTCAAATTTGTGTAAATAATTGTTATTTATTAAACAGTACCTTTTCTGAAGTGTATTGCTTAATAATACATTTTATAATAATTGTAATAAATATAATAGTAGAAATAAACATTAAGATGACGTATAAAATATTGATGTTATTATTGGCAACATCAGAGAATATTATACTAAAGTTGACAAATGGAATCATTGAAAGAAAGGCATTGTTTGAAATGTTTAACAAAAATACAATCATTCCTGGGAAAAATGATACAAATGTAAGAGGTGTTAATGCACTTTGTGCTTCTTTAAATGTTTTTGACATACTGGCAATAGCAATACATAGTCCACTAATTAAAAGACTATAGGCAATAATAATTACTAAAGATGTAAGAATAATAGGAGCATTCAAAATACTAATTCCACTATAGATATCATAAGTATTGGTAATATATAGAATTGATAAAATTGATAACACTAAACTTAAAACACCAGTAATTAATGATGATAAAGTAACACTTAATAGTTTTCCAACAATAATGTCTTTAGCTTTAATTGGAAATGTTAAAAGCGTTTCCAATGTTCCTCTTTCTTTTTCACCAGCAGTTGTATCAGTTGCTGGATATGTTGCTGATACTGTAATTGCCATTAGAATGAACAAGAAAGCATAATTTACAATATAATTTGCATAAAAGTTTTGTTGCTCTACGGTGTTTTGTTCATAACTAAGTATAGAATTAAATTCATCAGTATTTATATTTTGTTCAGTTAGATATTGGATCTCTAATAAATTTTTATAGTTTTCTAAATATGTAGCTGCTAAGGATAAAGCATAACTACTTTCAACATTTGCTTCATCAAAGTTAATAACATAATTATTATTTTCTTTTACGATATAAGCATTTAGATTTTTCTTATCGAATTCCTCTTTTATTTTTTTATTATCTAAAACTATATAATCAATTTCTAAGGACTTTATTATTTCTATTTCTTCATCTGTTGGTTCATAATTTAATCCGATCTTATTATATGTTGTTATATCTTGTTCATTTTGAGACTCAAATAAAGCAGACATTCCTATGATGATAGCAGGTATCATGAAAGGAATAATGAGCATCATAGCAAGAGATTTTTTATCACGAAATAATTCACGTATTTCCTTTTTTAATATTAATATTATTTTATTCATAGTTACCTCCGATTAATGCAAAAAAGGCATCTCTTAAATTAGTTGTTTTAGTTTGTTTTTTTATTTTATCAGGAGATCCAGTTGCTATAATCTTTCCTTTATTAATTAAAATTACTTCATCGCAAATATTTTCTGCTTCTTCCATGTAATGAGTGGAGTAAAGAATAGTTTTTCCGTTTTTTCTTTCATCTTTTATAAAGTCTAGTATTATTTGACTAGTTATTATATCAAGACCACTAGTTGCTTCATCTAAAATATAATATTTTGGATTATGAATTAAACATCTAGCAATATTTACTCTTTGGGTTTGCCCAGTTGATAACTTTTCAATTCTGTTATATAAAAAATCATCCATTTTAAGTATTTTTGATATTTCTTTTATTCTTTTATCTATTTCTTTTTTGGAAACATCATAAATACCTCCGCACATAAAAAGTAGTTCATAAGGAGATATACTTCCATATATTTTAGTGTTTCCTGATAAATATGCTATGCTCTTTTTTATTGATACTTCGTCTTTTTGATAAGAGCAATTATCAATTAGGATTTCTCCTTCATTTGGTTCCATGATGCCTGCGATCATACGTAATAATGTGGTTTTACCTGCGCCATTAGGACCTAAAATGCCTAAAACTTTTCCTTCTTCTGCATTAAAACTAATTTTGTTAACTGCAGTAAAAGAAGTCTTTTCCTTTTTTTTGTTTGTTTTTGTAAAAACTTTAGTTAAATTATTTACTGTAATCATATATTTTACCTCAATTTAATTATATTCCTTTGACATGTGTTTGTAAATGTAATTTTAAATCTTAGTATAGTTCAAAATCATTTGTGTTATAATTAATTTATGATAGGAGGCTTTTATGAAAGCGTGTGCAATTAAAGGTGTTAAAGAATTTGAAATAGTAGAAATAGAAGAACCAGCAAGTAAAGACGGAAAAGTCATTATTGATGTTTTAAAGACTGGTATATGTGGTTCTGATATCCATTATTGGGTTGGTGGAGCTCCAGCAGGTCTTGTAATGGGTCATGAATTTAGTGGAAAAGTAGTTAATCCTGGGGATAGAGTGGATTTAAAAGTTGGAGATAGAGTTACAGCTTTGCCTATTTCTCCATGTGGAGAATGTGAAGCTTGCCATAATGGTGAACCTCAATACTGTGCAAAGACTTGGAATGAAGCAGTAGGGCTTTCTTTAGGAAATCCTGGTGGACTTACAAGAAGAATTGCTGTAAGACCAGATATGGTAATTAAAATTCCTGATAATATGAGTGATGAAGAAGGAGCAATGGTTGAACCAACTGCAGTAGGTCTTCATGCTGCGCATTTAGGAAGAATTGCAGTAAATGATGATGTTTTAGTTATTGGTGGAGGAATTATTGGCCTTGTTTCTGCCATGTTTGCCAAACTTGAAGGAGCAAGTAGAGTAGTTTTAACTGAAACAAATCCAGAACGTGGTAAAAAAGCTGTTACATTGGGTGTTGCAGATGAATGGCATGATGCTACAGATAAAGACTTAGTAGCTAATATGATGGAATTAACTCATGGTGGATTTGACGTAGTGTTAGAATGTGTTGGAAATAGCCCAGCAGTTAATAGTGCATTTACTATGGTTAAACCGGGTGGAACAGTAGTTTTAGTTGGTGTTGCCAGTGATGCAATTCCTACATATACAGTAATGGCTGTAATGAAAGAATTAGTAGTACAAGGTGCTATTGGTTATACTTATAATGAATTTAAATCTTGTATTGATTTAATTGCAGATAAAAAAATAGATGTTATGAAGTTTGTAGATGATATTGTTCCTTTAGAAAAGGTACAAGAATCTTATGAAAGACTAACTAGTGGGAAAGATTCAGCTGTAAAAATATTAGTAGATCCAAACAGGTAAGTTTATGAGAGAAACATTAGAAAATAAATACATTGATTTGCTTATAAATCGATGTGTAAGTTTTAAAAATGGGAATTCTTTATTTATAAGATATCCAAGTGATTTAAAAGACTTTATTGCAAAGTTAGTATCAGAAGTTAAGAAAAAGGGGATAGATGATATTCATTTAGAATGTCAAAATGTTTATGAAAGACATGAAAAACTAAAAACTTTATCAGAAAAGGAAATAGAAAAAGATCCTAGTTTTAATGATGCTATTTGGGATGAGTATGCTAAAAAGAATGCAGCATTTTTAATGATAAGTTCAATATTTCCTCATTTAAATGAAGATATTGACCCTAAAAAGTTAGATGTTGTATCTAGATTAAGTATGACAACAAAACCAATTTATCGTGAAAAGCAAAAAAATGGAGAGCTTTCTTGGTGTATAGCAGTTATGCCTAATAAGGTATGGGCTAAAGAAAAGTTTCCGGATATGTCAGAAGAGGATGCTTATGATAAACTATTTGAATTGATGATGAATGCTACGATGGTTACTTGTGAAAAACCAATTGAAGAATGGAATAAGTTTTTGGATAGTCAAAGAAAGATAACACAAAAGCTTAATGACTTAGAAATTACAAAAATGCATTATACAAATGATTTGGGAACGGACTTAGAAGTTGAGCTTTCTAAAGAAGCCTTATGGAACTGTGCAGGATATGATAATGATGATGTCATTGTAAATATGCCCACTTATGAAGTGTTTACTTCACCAGATAAAGCTAAAACTAATGGAATAGTATATGCGGCAAGACCACTTACATATAATGGCATTACTATAACTGATTTTTGGATTAAGTTTAAAGATGGTAAAGTAACTGATTATGATGCAAAAAACGGTAAAGAGATATTAAAGAGTATAATTGAAAGTGATGAAAACTCCTGCTTTTTAGGAGAAGTTGCTTTAGTATCTAAAAATAGTGCTATTGCAAAAACAGATTTTGTATTTGATGAAACTTGTCTAGACGAGAATGCTTCTTGTCATTTAGCCTTAGGTGAGGGATTTCCTGATTGTATAAAAGATGGTCTTAATAAAACTGATGATGAATTAAGAAAAATTGGTCTTAATTTTTCAAAAAATCATGTAGATTTTATGATTGGAACAAAAGATTTAAATATTTGGGCTGAAACAAAAGAGGGGCGCAAGCAAATTTTTAAAGATGGTGATTTTAATATCATGTAAAAATAGAGCTTAGCTCTATTTTTTTATATAATCTAGTATTATTTTATAATCGGTAACAAGTGTTTCTAATGATTTGCTCGCATTAGCACTGGATGGACTGGGTAAATAGACAATAGGGATTTTTGTTTTAAAGTTTTTTATTAATCCTTCATAAGAAGTTTTTCCCGTACAAAAGATAGCTTTAATATTACTGGTGTTTAATATTTTATTTATATCATTTAATTTATATTCTTTTATAGAAGAGTCACTTGATCCTTTTATTTCAACTTCACTAAAGACATCCCATAAAGCAATGCTATTTTGAAGTAAGAAGGATTCTTTATCTTTATTACTTTTGAGACTAATATCAAAGATAATTTCCATAATTTTCCAAAATCTATTCATGGGATGAGCATAGTAAAAACCCATTTCTCTAGATTTTATACTTGGCATACTTCCTAGAATTAATATTCTTGATTCTTGATTATAAATTGGCTTTAATGTATGTAATACTTTCATAAAAAAATACTTCCTTAAGAAGTATTTTACCTTTATTTTATTAATTCATCAAGAGTAGTATCAAATATAATGGTTAAGATTATTAGCTTTTCTAATGGTATCTTTTTAGTTTTATCATTTTCACTTTCAAATCTTTTATAATGAGTATGACTATAATCTAGTAATGCAGCAATATTTTCCGTTGAATAGGGATTAATACTGTTAGTTTTATATTCTTTCTTAAATTCATTATATCTTTCTAATCTAATTCTTTTAATATTCTTACATATGCGCCGATCTAATTCAGATTTATCAATTTTATATATTTTATCTTGTAGTTCTTGATAATTATAAATACGCATTCGCAAGCACCTCTATAATTATTATCCCATGTTAGAAAAATTTAATTAGACACATTTTTACGCATTTACATATAGTAAATATAAATATTTGTGTTATACTAATATTGGGGATGAAAAATGGATAAAAAAACAAAGCTTTATCATGAATTAAGTCATAAGCTTGCAGTAAAACATTTGATAGAAAGATTTTGTTTTGAATTGGAAGCAAATGAAAAACTGTTTGGGATAGATTGCATGACTTTAGATAGATTAAAAAATGATTGTCATAATGAAGAATTATTTACCGAAAAAGAGTATAAAGCTATATATGAGGAAAGCAAAAAATTAAAAAACAAAAAATCGTTTATAAATGAAGAATAACAAAAAGATGCTTAATTAGCATCTTTTATTTGGGATTAGTACGTTTTAACATCATATTCTTAGCATTATATTTTGCCTTAAACATTTCTAGCAATAATATTAAATCATTTAAATCAGTTCCGATATTTTGCTGAAGCATTACAGTTGCTATTCTTTCTGTTATTGTATGTTCGAAAGTATATTCTCCATTAATTACATAATTATAAATAGATTGACAGGCGTTTAATACACTGTTTTTAAAAGCTTCTCGATCTTCACTACGATCAAGATCAAATTCATCAAACAGGAAGTCTAATGGTTTAATTAATTTATCCTGGAATAGTTCAATTTTCATAATTGCAGTATCAGCAATCTTTTTGACACTTAGTGGAATCTTTTGAGATTCGTCGCTCATTTCATTTATTATTTCTTTTATCCTTTTATAACAAAAGATGATAACAATAATACCTAATGGTCCTAATACAAGTGAAGAAAGAAATTCACATAAAAATATACCTCCAATTTCAGGGGCTCTTTTTTTAAGCTCTATAGATGCAAATTTTTCGTTTTCCATCATATCGGAAAGTTCTTGAAGTTCTGTAGTAAATTTTGTAACCTTTTGATAGATTGTAACAGCATCTTCTAAAGTTATATCACCTACTGTTAATAGATTATGAATTTCATATAAAATTTTATAAGTAGTATTTAATTTATCATAAAATTTATCTTTTTGATCTTTACTCATAATCTCTTCCTCGCGTAAGATATTATAACATTATTTACTATAATTGTAAATTTAAAGTAGGTATTATATAATTATAATGGTGATGTATATGGCAAGAAGAAAGAAACACTATTCACAATCACTTTGGGGTTTTGTTTTAGTTATTTTACTTGCAATATTTGTTTACTGCAAAAACGATTTATTATCATGGGGTTATCAAGAACCTAGTTATACAGTTGATAATATTCCCTCATATGATGGATCAAGTTATGTAGTTCTAAATAATAATGAACCTAATTTTGAAGAAAAAGACCTTACTAAAGAGTCTTTTGAAAGCTATAGCAATCTAGATAAGCTAGGTAGATGTGGTGTAGCGTTTGCTAATATTGGTAAAGACTTAATGCCCACTACAGAAAGAGGATCAATTGGTATGATTAAACCATCAGGATGGCATACGGTTAAATACGATAATGTTGATGGTAAATATTTATATAATAGATGTCATTTAATAGGTTACCAATTAACTGGAGAAAACGCTAATGAAAAGAATCTTATTACCTGTACTAGATACATGAATACAAAAGGCATGTTAGAGTTTGAAAATAAAGTTGCGGAATATATTAAAAAAACTAACAATCATGTTTTATATCGTGTTACACCAGTTTTTGAAGGCGATAATTTAGTAGCTACTGGAGTAATTATGGAAGCATTATCAGTTGAAGATAGAGGAAATGGTATTAAGTTTAATGTTTTTGTTTATAATATTCAAACTGGCATTGAAATAGATTATAAAACTGGGGAAAGTAGGTTAAAAAATGAATCTTGAGAGTTTAACTAAAGAATACGATAAACTACAAAAGAAGCATGGAGCAAAAGAGCTTCATTCAATATATAATGGTGGTTGCAAAGAAAATCCAGATATTTGCTTTGTTTTTATGAACCCAACGGGAAGAAATATAGCATCTTTAAATAGTTGGAAGGGATTAAGAGCACCTTGGATAGGTACAAAAAACATTTGGGATTTATTTCATGCAGTAAACTTACTTGATAGTGAAATATATCAAAGAATAAAAGCTATTAAAGGTAGTGATTGGACGGAAGAATTTGCAGAATTAGTTTATAATGATATAAGTAAGCATAAATACTTCATTACTAATTTAGGAAAATGTACTCAAGTTGATGCAAGACCACTTCCTGATAGTGTTTATAAAGACTATTTAAAACTATTAGAAAAAGAAATAAGTATTATAAATCCTAAAGTAGTAGTTTTGTTTGGTAATCAAGTAAGTTCAATTGTTTTAAATGATAAAATATCTGTTTCTCAAGCAAGAAAAAAAGAATATATTAAAAAGATTGATGGAAAGGACTATAAATGCTATGCTGTTTTTTATCCTGTTGGTAATGGTAGATTTAATATAGATAAATCTATTGAGGATATTAAATGGATACAAGAGCATATAATATAAAAGAAGGCTTGCAAGTTATTATTTTGTATGTTATAATCTAATACGTAAGCCAAATTGCAGGTGTAGTTTAATGGTAGAATAAGAGCCTTCCAAGCTCCTGACGTGAGTTCGATTCTCATCACCTGCTCCATTTAAAAATTAGTCCTTGTAAGAAGGACTTTTTTAATTCACTTTTTTATTTTAGCGCTTATTTTTTACCTAACATTTTCAAAATAAAAGATGATTTCAATTAAATCATCTTTTTAAATTCCATGAATGTAAAATCCATCGTGTTCTTTGATTGCTTTTTCTAAGAATCTTATAATTAATTTGTTATGATCAGATATTTCTTTTTTTAATTTTTCTAGAATTATTTTAGTTTGCTCTTGATTATAATAATTATCCATTCCAAAATACGAAAAGGTTCCTTTTTCACCATTTTTTAAAGTTGTATTATCAAAATAGCGGTATTTGTTTATAAAGTCATCAAAATATTTTTGATAAATATATATGGAATCTGTATGATGTACTACATTATCATTCTTTTTGAAGACAGCATTTAATCTGTTTTTTAATGAAAAGCCGTTGTTAAAACTATGATAAGAAAATTCAAAAGTAGGATTTTCTGTTCTACTATCCCAAGTTGAAAAGTAATCTTCTGGTGAATTAATATCCTTAAAGGCTTTTGGATAGCACTTTAAAAAAATATTTTTAATACTTTTGTCTTTAAAATTAATAATAAAATATGAACTATCTGCACAATCAATTTCAATATCAGCTAGCGGATGCTGAATTGAAGCTTCTGAATTATAGCCTGGTGAAATATTATATCTATTTGGTAGTTGATACTGCAAAATATCTTTTTCATCAATATTGCTAGGAATAGCAGAGAATACTGCCCATATCCATTGAAAGTCCTCTTTTTCCAATATGTCTAGCAGTTCATCATTTGATAATATGACGTATTCATTTTCTAATTTGTAAAAGATATTATTATCATTTGGATATGCTTCAATATCTGTTATTAACCAATTATATTTTAAATTTCTACCACCAATAGAATTAATTAGTTTAAGCATGTATGTATAATCTTTTTCGTCATATTTAGAAATAAACCTTTCCATACTATGTCAGATCCCTTCTTGATTTAATTAAATTATACTACACATTAATTATAATTTATATATAATAGATATGGAATGTTTAATAATTTTACAAATCAAGACATAAATAAAAAGTTATAAAATATTTACGCGAATTTGACATATTTTCGAAAATATGTTATATTTATTAGGTGTGGTGCATTATTCTAGTCACACGAATAATATGAAGATAGGGCTAAAAATCTATCAATTGTGCGAAAGCACTTTATATATTTCGCTTTTATCGCCCAGATAAGGGTGGGTATATAATTTTAGATTTAAGGAAAGTTATAATGGCATATAACCTAACTCCTTTTATCGACGCATGAAAAGACAAAAAGCACATGGTGTGAGTGGCAATGTGGGATAGTATTCTTGAAAACATTGTTGCAAAAGCACATAAGTATTATGGAAGTGTGTTTGGGAAAACCTCTAGAGTGTTAACATCACAAGGTTTAAAGTATGGACTAAGTGGCAATCGAGTAATTAAAATGGTGACATTTAATTATTTTCCATAATGAGAAATCGCCCATGGGTAACCTAAGGTGGAAAATAGAGAAATTCAACTCGACCTAAGCC
>CAZSXH010000018.1:0-11814 GCA_964611015.1 uncultured Muribaculaceae bacterium | reverse complement strand
TAGACCGTGATATTAATGGTGATGGTATTAAAGATCTAGATTTAGATATTAACGGTGATGGGGTTTGTGATATCAACTGTGATGATGATAAAGATAATAAATGTGATCGTTTTTGTTCTAATACTGAAATAAAAGATAATGGAAATGGTACATCATCTTCCGTTGGTGAAGGTGGTATAAATGCAACAACTGCCAACTTAATTGTCATGTTTGATACTGCTAATAGTATTGATGCTACTAATATTTATCCAGATGACCAAGAAGGAGAAGGGGTAAATACTAAAATACCAGATGTCGGATTTACTGTTGAAAATCCTTCGGATGTAACATTATATTATGATATTAGATGGTATGATATTTATTCTACATTTGAAAGTGATAATTTCTGGTTTAAGATTACTAGTGATAATGGTGGTTATAATAAAGATTGGAATTCTATTCCTAAAGAAGATAGCTACATGGTAACAAAGATAGCTATTGCTCCAAAAACAAAACAAACATATACAGTATCATTTACGCTACATGGTACTGGTAGTGATCAAAATTATGATCAAGGAAAAACTTTTAGAGGAAAGTTAAGAGTAGATTTAAAAGAAGCAAAAAAATAAAAGCTCATAAGGGCTTTTTTTTATGTATTTAAAAGCGTATAAAACATATAATCTAAAGAGGGATACTTATGTTTTATAATAACATTCATACTAGAATAAGATATATATTTTTAGTAGTAATTTTAATTCTTATAATAACTATAGGTAGAGTTTTTTATATTCAAGTTTTTTCTTATAATAAACTAAATGATTTGGCAGAATCTTTATGGAGTAGAGAACTACCTATTTCAGCAGATAGAGGAGAGATTGTAGATCGCAATGGCAATGTTTTAGCAACTAACATAACTACCACTTCTTTAGTAGTAATACCAAATCAAATTAAAGATAAAGAAAATACTGCAAAAAAATTAAGTGAAATTTTAAAAAGTGATTATAAAGATATGCTTAGTCATGTTTCTAAAAAAACATCAATTGAAAGAGTTCATCCTGAAGGACGCCAACTTAGTTATGATATTGCTGAACAAATAGATGCTTTAAAACTAGATGGGGTATATTTAGTTAAAGAAAGTAAAAGATATTATCCTTATGATACTTTATTATCTCATGTTTTAGGGTATGTAGGAATCGATAATCAAGGATTATCAGGTTTAGAACTTTATTATAATGATTATTTAACAGGAGAAGATGGTTCAATTAAATACTTTTCTGATGGAAAGGGTCACAAACTTGAACTGGCTGAGATTTATGAATCTCCAACTAGTGGTATAACTTTGCAACTTACTATTGATTTAGAGTTGCAAAAAGTGGTAGAAAACGAACTTGATAATGCAGTAAGTAAGTATGATGCAGATAGTGCTATTGCAATAGCTATGAATCCCAAAACGGGAGAAATTTTAGCTATGTCTAGTAGACCTAATTTTGATAGTAATAAATATAAAAATTATAATACTGAAATTATTAATCGTAATTTACCAATTTGGATGACTTTTGAACCAGGATCAACATTTAAAATAATTACTTTAACATCAGCTATTGAGGAAGGCCTTGTTAATTTATTTGAAGATAGGTTTACTGATTCTGGTGCCATTACAGTTGATGGAGCAACTCTTCATTGTTGGAAGCATGGAGGTCATGGTGATCAAACTTATTTAGAAGTAGTTGAAAATAGTTGCAACCCTGGTTTTGTTAATTTAGGTTTAAAACTTGGAAAAGAAACATTAATGAAGTATATAAAAGATTTTGGCTTTGGTACTAAAACGGGGATTGATTTAAATGGGGAAGGTTCTGGAATTTTATTTAAAACAGAAAAAATGGGAAATGTAGAATTAGCAACTACAGCTTTTGGTCAAGGTATAAGTGTAACACCTATCCAACAAATTAGGGCAGTAAGTGCTGTTGTAAATGGAGGGACTTTATATACACCTTCAGTAGTTAGAAATTTCTTAGAACCAGAAACCAACACAATTATAAAAAGTGTGGAACCACAAGCTATTAAAAATGTAATATCAAAAGATACTTCTAATTTAGTTAAACATGCTTTAGAAAGCGTTGTTGCTAAAGGTTCAGGTCATAATGCATATATTGAAAATTATCGTATTGGAGGAAAAACCGGGACAGCTCAGACTGTTGAAAATGGTGTTTATTCAGCGAGCAAATATATTCTGTCGTTTATTGGTTTTATGCCTGCGGATGATCCTGAAATAGTAGTTTATGTTGCTGTTCAAAATGCTAAAAACGTTGTTCAATATGGTGGAACTGTTTCTGCTCCAATTGCTAGAAATATTTTCTTAAGTGCTATTGATATTTTAGATATAAAACCAGACAGCAACGGAATTCCTAAAGAGTATACATGGCTTGATACTAAGTATACTGTAGTTCCTGATGTCGTTGGTTCTAGTGTAGATGAGGCTAAAAAAACCCTAAAGGGATTTAATGTTGAATATAGTGGAAATGGAAGTAGTGTGGTTTATCAATCCCCAAGTGCTGGGATGTATCAAAAAGAAGGCGGAACCATATTACTGATGTTAAATTAAAATGTAAAATGTTGTAAAAATAGATATTTAAGTGAAAGGCTATTTTAAAATTATAGTATAATAAAGATAAGATGAGGTGGAAAGTATGCTTATTTTAGCGAAAGCAGCAATGGCTTTAATGTTAGGATTTGTATTATCTCTTTTAACAGGGTTAATTATTGTTCCATTATTTAAAAAAATGCATTTTGGTCAATCAGTTAGTAAACTTATTTCGAAGAGGCACTTAAAAAAAGAAGGTACTCCAACAATGGGAGGAGTAATATTCATTTTTCCAGTTATTCTTTCTTTAGTTTTACTATATTTAAAAGGAAGCATTGCTATAAGTTATAATTTAATTATTATTATTTTTGTTTTCCTTGCTTATGCATTGCTAGGATTTATAGATGATTTTTTGAAAGTAAAATATCATAATAATAATGGTCTTAGCTTAGTAACAAAATTTTTAATTCAAATGGTTATTGCTCTAGTATTTTTCTATTTATATATGAAAAGTGGTGGAGAACCAGTATTAAGTGTAACATTTTTAAATCTTTATGTAGATTTGGGTTGGATGTTTGGAATATTTATTTTATTACTTCTTGTAGGAACAACAAATGCTGTTAATATTACAGATGGCTTAGATGGTCTTGCTGGAGGGCTATCTGCAATTGCCTTTTTTGCCTATGGTGTTATTAGTTGGAATGCTGGTTGGCTTGAAGGTTATCAAGAAATAGCTATATTTTGCTTTTTACTAACAGGTTCTATCGTAGGATTTTTAGTATTTAATTCTCATCCAGCACGTATTTTTATGGGAGACTTAGGATCTCTTGCGTTAGGTGGAGCTTTAGCAAGTGTTGCTATTGTAAGTAGACATGAAATATCTTTAGCGCTTATTGGAGGAGTATTTGTAATTGAAACTCTTAGTAGTTTAATTCAAATAATTGCTATTAGATACTTTGATAAAAGAATATTTTTAAAAGCACCATTGCATCACCATTTTGAAGAACTGGGATGGACGGAACAAGACATTATTAAAGTCTTTTGGGTTGTAGGTTTTATTTTAGCTATGGCAGCTATAACTTATGGTGTTTGGTTATAAAAGAGTCGAATGACTCTTTTTCTTTACGAAAAAAGTGTCAACAGTTATTGACAAAGAAGGAATATACACCTTACAATTATATTGTAGTTATAGTAGACAAGAGAGTAACTATGAGGGAGGAGTTTTTTATGAAACTAGACAAGAAAAAAATTGGGGTTATTATTGCTTGTCTTCTAGTTGTAGTAATCGTTGTTGTATTATTAGTATTAAATGCAAATAAAAAATACACAATAGATTTTACAGGAATAGAAGGATATAATAGCGTTGAAATAAAGAAGGGAGAAACAATTGCAAAACCAAAGGATCCTGAAAAAGAAGGATACACTTTTGAAGGTTGGTATAGCGATGGAAAATTATTTGACTTTAATACAAAAATCAAAGAAAATATCCAATTAGAAGCTAGATTCAAAAGAAATGTTTATACCGTAACATTTGATAGTAACAAAGGATCTAAGGTAGAAGCAAAAGAAGTTAGTCATGGAGATGCAGTAGCAAAACCAGAAACACCAACTAGAAAAGGATATACTTTCGTTGAATGGCGTTTGAATGGTAAAAAGTATGATTTTAGTAATGCTGTTACTGAAAACATTACATTAAAAGCTGTTTGGAAAAAAGGAAAAGAAACGGTAAAACCAGCTGAAGTTAAAGTAGTAAAATATACTGTAACATTTGATGCTGCTAATGGAAGTGCTGTTAAAACTCAAGAAGTCGAAAAAGGAAATACAGTAGCAAAACCAAAAGACCCAACAAGAGAAGGATACACTTTTGAAGGTTGGACATTAAATGGTAATGTTTATGATTTTAAAACACCTGTTACTGGAAATATTACATTAAAAGCAATCTGGAAATTAATTCCTATTGATTTAAGTAAAGAATTAGCTGAAGCAGGAAAATCATTTAAAACAGACATTTATAATATGTTTAAAGAAGTAAATCTTACAGAAGAAGATTTAGTTACAAATGATATTGAAGATATCTTCTATGTAGATTTAGGAGAATATAAAGGAACTAAAACTCCTACAAAGATGACTATTGAAGGAACTACTTACTCAAATGAAACATATGAAGTAAGTATTGGTAATGATGGTCATATTAATGCAAGAGTTTGGAAAATTGAAGAAAATGCTGAAGGTGTAAAACATCTTTATGTAGCATATCCTTGGTTATCAGTAGAAGCTTTACCAGAAGGTGAAACTCTTGTAACTGTTGGAGATCAAGAAATAAGTGTAATTGCTTATGATGCTACAAAAGCTAAATTAGTAATTGATAATATTGAGGCTAATAAAAAAGAAGGATATACTAGTGTATTAAGTGTTGAAGGAACTGAAGTAAATTATAAACTTGGTTATGGAACTAATACAATTGGTGTATTACTAAAAGATGAAAAAACAAATGATTTAATTGATAATACAGATTTATTAGTATTTAGAAAAGATGTAACTACTGGAAAAATGGGTGTTACAACTCCAGAATATGGATACACATATTTATTATATCCAGCATATAAAGATGGAGCATTTACAGAAGCTAAAGTTTTAAATGATAAAGTATATAAATTAGCTATACCTACAGTAGGAGTTATTGAACTTACATTTAAAATTACTAAAGTTGAAGATGTAGTTGCACCGGAAGAGCTAACTGAAGAACCAGTTGTATTAACTGAAGGTGTTGAATATATTGATGGTAATTTTGCTGTATCTAAAGAAGGATTAACAGTATTTAAATATGTTGTAGGAGAAGTTACATATACTGCAACTAAAGTAGGAAGTACTTGGAAATTTGGTGCAGATTTTATGGAAGTAATGAATAAACAAGGTTTTGAATTTACTTCAAGAATATATAATCAATTAACAAATGTAAATATTGATGCTGATAAGTTAGTAGAATTAGGATATGAAGATGTTTACTATGTAGATTTAGGAGAATATACAGGTACAAATGCTAATCCAACTAAATTAACAATTCATGAAACTAACTATAATGCTGGAGAAACTTACAAATTAAGTATTGGTAATAATAGTTATATTGAAGTTCCTGTTTGGAAAATTGCTGAAGATGAAAATGGGGTAAAACATGTATATGTAGCATATCCTTGGTTATCAGTAGAAGCACTACCTGCAGGTATTACTGATATTAAAGTAGCTGATCAAGTAATTAGTATTGTTGCTTATGCTGAAGCTAAAGCTAATCTTTCAATAGAAAGTGCTGAAGCACAAGGTAAAGCTGGTTATACAAGTGAATTAAAAGTTAATGGAAATAAAATTACTTATGTATTTGGAAATGGTACAAATACAATTGGAGTTTTATTAAGTGATGGAACTACAACTTATACTGATGAAAGTTTAGTTGTATTTAGAAAAGATTTAAATAGTAATGCTGTTGGTATTACAACACCAGAAAGTGGATATACTTATCTTTTATATCCAATGTATAATGATGGCGAATTTACTGATACAGTAAATGTTACAAGAAATTATAAGCTTGCTATTCCAGGAGTTGGAGTTATTGAAATAGAACTTGATTTAACTGCTGTTGAAGAAGTAAAAAATTATACAGTTGAAAATGTTATTGAAGTATTAACTGAAGGTGTAAAATACACTGAAAATGGATTTGTTATTTTAACTGATGTTGAAACATTTGAATTCACAGATGGAGAAAAACAAGTAGTTGCAACTAAGGAAAATGGTACTTGGACATTTGCCGAAGAAAATACTTCATCAGTAACACCATAAAGAAGTTTTAAAGATAGTCAAACGACTATCTTTTTTTTTGTAAATCATTGATTTTTTTATCTAAAAAGTGTAATATAAAGTTATAATACACGGAGGTTAATATGAACTTTTATCAAGATTTATATAATAGTATAGAAAATCCTTTAGATAAAGCAGAAACAATGCAAAAGTTAGTTGCAGGTTTTTCAGGTTATCAAAATATGTATAGTATCTTGATGTCATCTAATAGTGAACAAAAAAAATTCAAGGGACAAGTTAATCATCATAGTAAAGATGAGCTTTATAAAAAATTATTTTCTATATGGCGTTTTAATGTACGCAGTTTATCAAATGAACAAGTAGAGTATTTAATCAGTCACAATATCGTTGATAGCGATTATAATTTGCTTCGAGACTTTTTGCAATCAAAAACTGAAATCTCTGGATATAATGAATATGTTTCGTTAGTTGAAGATGCAAATGGTTTGTTTAAAAAATATGGATGGCATACTATAGGAAGTTTGTCTGATTGGATTCATATTAGCTCTGGTCATCTAACTGCAAGAAGAGGAAAGAGTATTGATGAAATTGAACATAGATTATATTTAAATGCGGAAAGTATTGATACGGAATTAATAGCTTCAATATTTATAGATAAGTGTATGAGTAGAGGTATTCCTTTTTACTTTAAATATGATGATTGTGGTATTAGAGATGATACTATTGTTATTTACTCTGATTCTGCTAATTTAAAAGCATATATTGAAATATTAAGAGAAATAAAACTAGAACAAGAAGAAGTAGTATCACGAATCCAAGAACCTCCGATTGTAACTGGTGTTATTGATGGCTGGATTGGATATGGATCTGAACCAGGATTATTACCTGATGGAAATCGTACTTCTTTTAATTTAGTTCGTTCTAAAGCAATTCAAGCAGGGTTTGAAGCTAGTATTTATAGTTGGATACATAAAAACTTATTAAAGCCAATTAAATATAATGGTAAGATGATTAATTTGTTTGAATATCTTGTTATTAAAATTTCTCAAGATATTTTACTTAAATATCGTCGTGAGTTAGACTGGTATATAGAACGTGGTGAAGAAGATAGATTTTTTGAATTGTTTGGATTAGTAAAAGAAGATTTTCAAAATGACAGTTTAGAATCATTAACAACTCATTTTGTTAGAATGAATTTAAGTAGTGTAATTAACGCTTGCTATTTAAAAGAACCGATAAAACTTCGTGGTTCAATTCCTGCAAGGAATAGTAAAAGAGTAGAAGTATTAAACCAAGATTTTGAGAGTGCTTTTGCCAAAGTTGTACCTTTAGTACTTAGAAATGATCCAAAATTTATGGATGTTATAAAAGAAAATATAATGAATGAATCTGCCACATTTGGAGTAGATTCCCAAAAATATTGTTTTGATGAATCTGCAAGAGATAAACTTTTTGCTATAGATATGTTACCTGAAGAAGATATAAGTGATCCCAAAAGATAGATTAGTTACTAATCTATTTTTTTTATCTTTAGCATAATATTTATAAGGTGAGGTATTATGCCTAAAAAAGGTGATAAGTGGTTATTTTTAGCAGTAGTATTAATTGCAGCATTTGGAATTGTTATGATATATTCTGCAAGTTCAATATGGGCAGAATATAAATTTAATGATCCTTTTAAGTTTGTAAAAGCTCAAAGTGCTTTTTTTCTAATTGGAATAGTATTAATGTTAATTTTAAGAAAAATTAATCCTAAAATTTACTACGACAAAGCTAATTTAATTTTATTTGGATGTTTTTTATTACTAGTTTTAGTTTTGATACCAGGGCTAGGACAAGTTAGAAATGGTAGTAGAAGCTGGTTTGGGATTGGTGGTTTTGGTATCCAACCCAGTGAATTTGCTAAAATTGGGCTTACTATTTATGTATCCAAATATTTAGCTAATAATCAAAAGCTTATGACTGATGTAAAAAAAGGAGTTTTTCCTATTTTGCTCGTAATTGGAGTATTCTTTTTACTAATTATGCTGGAACCAGATTTTGGTACTGCCATGGTTATTGTTCTTTCACTCGTATCAATTTTGTTTATTTCTGGAGTTAAACTATCTTTCTTTATTAAAATTGGGGTAGTAGGTTTACTTGGAATAGTAGGTTTAATTATAATGGCTCCTTACAGAATGCTTCGTATCATATCATTTTTAAATCCTTGGGTGGATCCTTTAGGTAGTGGTTATCAAATTATTCAATCTCTATATGCAATTGGTCCTGGGGGATTACTTGGACAAGGATTTTTACAAAGTCGTCAGAAACAGTTTTATTTGCCAGAACCTCAAACGGATTTTATCTTTTCTATTATTTCCGAAGAGTTCGGTTTTCTTGGTATTTTAATAGTTACATTTTTCTTTGGATTTATTTTTTATCGCATTGTAAAGATTGCTTTAAGAAGTGATAATCTATTTCAAAAATATCTGGCTTTTGGTTTAGGGTTTGGGATAATTATTCAAGCAGTATTAAATATTTGTGTGGTAATTGGGTTAATTCCTGTTACTGGTGTAACACTACCTTTCTTTAGCTACGGTGGCTCTAGTTTACTCGTAAGTATGATTAACATAGGAATAATTTTAAGTATTAGTAATCATAATACAAAGAATAGTAATTAGCTTAAATATTTGTTATAATAAACTTAAATAAGTTGGGTTGTGATTAAATGAAAGTAGCAATTATTGGAGCAGGAGCTTCAGGATTAGTTAGTGCGATAGTTAGTGCTCGAAATCATGATGAAGTTATAGTATTTGAAAAAAATAATGATGCCGGAAAAAAACTATTAATTACAGGAAATGGTAGATGTAATTACGGTAATGAGAATCAAGGTTTAGAAAAATATCATTCAAATAATTCTGAATTAATTAAAGATATAATTAATGATAGTAATATTAATAAAGTAAATGATTTTTTTAAGACACTAGGAATAATACCAAAGGTTAAAAATGGCTATTTTTATCCTTTTTCAGAAAAAGCTGTTAGTATAAAATCATCTTTATTAAAAGAAGCAATAAACCTTGGTGTTGCTTTTAGATTTGGAGTAGAAATAAACGAAGTAAAAAAAGAAGAACTTGGTTTTATAGTTAATAATGAATACTTTGATAAAGTCATTTTAGCAACAGGTTCTAAATGTGCTCCTAAAACAGGAAGTACCGGAATTGGTTATGATATAGCAACTTCTTTTAATCATAATGTTGTTTCTATAAATCCTTCTTTAATGCAATTATTAACGGCAACAGGTCTTGAAAAAAGTTGGGCTGGTAAAAGATGTGAAGTTATTGTAAGTCATTATGAAAATGATTCTTTAAAGAAGACAGAAGAAGGAGAAATACAATTTACAAGTTATGGTATAAGTGGAATATGTATATTTAATCTAAGTCGTGATATAAGACTTGGTCTTAATAAAGGGTGTAAGGAAGAAGTAAGTATTAATTTTATGCCTTGGCTTAAAGAAAGTATTTTTGAATTTATGAATAATCGTGCTAATAATCTTAGTAAACGTAGCATTACTGAATTATGTGATGGTTTTATAGATTATACTTTAATGAATGTTATTGTAGATTATTTGAAAATTGATAAAAATAAATCTTGGCAAGACTTGAATCATAATGAACAAGAAAAATTATGTAATGCTCTTATAAATTTCAAAGTTACAATTATTGATACTAAATCTTTTGAAGATGCTCAAACATGTAGTGGTGGAATTCCTTTATGCGAAATAAACTTAAAAACAATGGAGTCTTTAAAGCAAAAGGGATTATATTTTACTGGAGAGTTAATTGATTTAGATGGAGATTGTGGTGGATATAACTTAACAGTTGCATGGATTACTGGAATGTTAGCAGGAGAACATCATGATTAGAATTTATAATTTTAGAGTAAAAGTAAAAGAAAATATAGATCTTTATGAAAAGGTTTGTAGTAGATATAAAATACCTAAAGAATCTATCAAAAGCTTGAAGATTCATAAAAAATCACTAGATGCTAGAAGTGAAGATGTTTTTTCATATGTTTTTAATATTGATTTAGAAGTTGATGATGAAAAAAAGTATTTAAATAAATACATTAAGATAATAGAACCAGAAAAGTATTCAGATCCCGAAATGGGAAGCGTTTTTTTAAAAAATAGACCAGTTATAGTAGGTGCAGGTCCTGCAGGATTATTTTGTGCTTATGAACTTGCAAAAAGAGGATTTAAGCCAATAGTTTTAGAACGTGGAGAAAAAATTGAAGATCGTGTTAAAACTGTAGATAAATTTTGGAAAGAAAATAAATTCAATGCCAAATCTAATGTTCAATTTGGTGAAGGTGGAGCAGGAACTTTTTCTGATGGAAAATTAAATACCTTAGTAACAGATAGAGAAAATAGAATGAAAGAAGTTTTTCAAGTATTTGTAGACTGTGGTGCTAAAGAAGAAATAATGTATGATAATAAGCCTCATATTGGAACAGATGTATTAAGAAAAGTGATAATAAATCTTCGTAATAAGATAATATCTTTAGGAGGAGAAATTCGTTATAACTCTTTTGTTGAAGATTTAATTATTGAAAATAATGAAGTAAAAAAGGTTATTGTAAATGGTGAGATATTAGATACTGATGTAGTTATTTTTGCGATTGGACATAGTGCTAGAGATACATTTAAAATGCTTTATAATAAAAGATTAAAAATGGAAGCAAAACCATTTGCAATTGGAGTAAGAATTATGCATCCTCAAGAAATGATTAATGAAAATCAATATCCAATTAATTATCCTTTTTTACCTGCAGCAAGCTATAAGCTTACTTATAAGACTTTAAGTGGCAGAGGTGTTTATAGCTTTTGTATGTGTCCAGGAGGATATGTAGTTGATGCTAGAAGTTATGAAGATGGTATAGTTGTAAATGGTATGAGTAACAGTAAACGTGATAGTTCTTCTGCTAATAGTGCTATAGTTGTAACAATTAATCCGAGCGACTTTGGAACAAATGTATTTGATGGTGTTAACTTACAAGAAAGCATTGAAAAGAAAGCTTTTGCTCTTGGAAGTGGTCATGTTCCTGTTCAAAAGTATTTAGATTATAAAAATAATCAAGTTAGTGAGCCTTTTGATGTGAAAAATGTTATGGGACAAGTAAGTTTAGCTAATATCAATGATATTTTTCCAGATTATATAAATGAATCTATAAAAGAGGGAATAGATTATTTTGGAACAAAGATTAAAGGCTTTGATGGAAATGAAGCAATAATACTTGCTCCAGAAGCTAGAACTTCATCTCCAGTTAGAATACTTAGAGATGAAGAACTTGAAAGTAATATTAAAGGAATATATCCAATTGGAGAAGGAGCAGGTTATGCGGGAGGTATTACTACAAGTGCTATGGATGGTATTAAAGCAAGTGAAGTAATAATAAAAAAATAT